>NZ_JAWDHA010000010.1:0-111382 GCF_034190895.1 Virgibacillus sp. M23
GTTGTAGAGCCTGATAATAGCGAAGGCCGGCTACTTCAACTCCTGTGGGAAATGTTTGACCTGAAGATCCACTTTTTTGAGCGGGTTTTGCTAAAAAAGTTAGCTGAAGGACAAACCCCACGGAAAGAGAAGTGGGCAGCCGGAGTGGTGGTCAAGCAAGCAGTAGCTATTATTCCATAATAGCTACTAGAGGGAGCGTAAATCTGAGCATTTAGTGATAAGGACTGAGCGAATTTTGCTCAGTTTTTCTTATTCAGGTTTTTTAGTTAAAACGTCATGATCAAATTGTGCTTATCATTGATTGTAATAAAGGTTGTAGTATAAGACGTGAATTTATAGGTATGTATTAATTCATTTGTATAGATTAATAAATTGACAGTTAATAAAATAGATTATAAACTTACATAAAGTAACTGTATTTCAAAATGTAATTATATAAAAGAAGAGAGGACAATGGTTATGGAAAGAACATTCTTTAGCAATCGTGCAACATATGTAGGCGACGTATCCATCCATGTTACGAATCTGAACAACTCACTTGATTTTTATCAGAACATCATTGGATTCCATATCCTTGAAAGGAATGAGCGGAAGGTGGTCTTAACAGCGGATGGCAAAACATCATTACTCACCTTAGAGGAGCCAGAAAAAGTATTATCTAAGCAGGTGAAAACAACGGGTTTGTACCATTTTGCATTATTATTACCAACACGTGCTGATCTTGCTTCTTTTTTAATGCACTGTTTGCAACAAAATGTCCAGTTAGGGGCATCTGATCACCTTGTTAGTGAAGCATTATATTTATCAGATCCAGATGGTAATGGTATTGAGGTCTATTCTGATCGACTATCGTCAGCGTGGGAGTGGATAAATAATCAAGTGACCATGGCAACAGAACCGTTAGAAGGTGAGGGGCTTCTAGCTGAATTGAAATCACCATGGATGTATTTACCAAATAAAACGGTTATGGGTCATATTCACTTGCATGTCGCACACTTAGAAGAAGCCAAACAATTTTATGTAGAAGGTCTTGGATTTAACGTCGTTTCCAACTATCCTGGTGCATTATTTATATCTACAGCGAATTATCATCATCATATTGGACTTAATATATGGAATGGTGAGGGAGCACCGGCACCGGAAAATAATAGTGTGGGTCTAAAATTATTTACACTTGTTTACCCAGATAAGCAAACATTAGATGATGCAATCGACCGCTTAAAGGCTAGTGAGGTTAAAATAAAGGAAGAGAATAATGGATACTTAGTGGAAGACCCTTCAAAGAATCTCATTCATTTACGGAAATAAAAAAGCTATCATTTCCTAGCTCTTTCTTTGAAGAATTTCTAAAGAAATTTAAATATGTCTACATGTTTTTGTGACTTTTTGATACATTAAACCGTAGTACAACTGATAACTTTTTGTAGAAGAGGAAGGTCACATGGCATATTTATTTTTGATTATTGGTTTCGTTTTGTTAATTAAAGGTGCAGATTTATTTGTGGATGGTTCATCGAATATTGCTAGATTGCTTCGCATTCCACCAATCTTAATAGGTTTAACAATCGTGGCATTTGGTACTAGCTCACCTGAAGCAACGGTGAGTATTGTTGCGGCTTTACAAGGTACTGCAGATGTTTCAATGGGGAACGTTATTGGGAGTAATATTTTTAATTTAACACTTGTCGTTGGGATTGCGACGATTTTGTTCCCAATCAAAGTAGAAAATGAGACGATTCGTAAGGAAATTCCATTTACATTATTGGCCAGTGTAGCACTATTAATTTTAATTAGCGATACGGTTTTACAAGGGTTTGAGATAAACTATATCTCTCGAAGTGATGGACTAATCTTTTTACTATTCCTTTCTGTTTTTATGTATTATGTGATTGAGGTCGCATTAAAGAGTAGAGAAAATACAGCGCAAGACAAATCAGCAAAACAAACAAAATGGGGGAAGAACATTTTAATTACAGTACTGGGATTAGCTGGTATTGTTATTGGTGGACAAATGGTAGTTAATAACGGGAAGGAAATCGCTTATTCACTGGGAATGAGTGAAGCTCTAGTTGGTTTAACAATCATTGCAGTTGGAACTTCCCTTCCAGAGCTAGTGACCTCCATTACAGCTGCTTTGAAAAAGGAAAGTGAAATTGCATTAGGAAATATCGTTGGAAGCAATATCTTTAATATCTTATTTGTACTTGGAACATCATCTGTGATTACGCCACTAGCTGTTAATGGTAAAGTTATTATAGACATTATCATGATGATTGGTTTAACGGTTTTGCTGCTAATTTTTTCGAGGACAAATTATCGAATAGGGAAGACAGAGGGAGTATTTCTTGTAGCTGGTTATGTGCTATATGTAGCTTACATTATTATTCGGAATTAACAAAAAAATAAGCATAAGATGAACTGCACCTCCGTTGTTAGACAGATCTTACAATAGGGTGCAGTTCAATTATACGTTAGTGCTCCTATTTTATAACTGTTGGTACCAATTTCTCGCAGCCTCTACCTCACTTAACGTTAACTGATGACCTTGATTTTCCCAATGTAATTTTACATTTGCTCCTGCATTTTCTAATAATTGCCTCAGTTCTTCAGATTCTTCAGCAGGACATATTGGATCATTCGTACCTGCTGCAATAAATACATTGATCCCAGAAAGATTTGGTAATGAAATTCCTCTTCGAGGTACCATCGGGTGATGAAGAATAGCACCTTTTAAGGGATTTTTATAATGAAAAAGTAAACTTACAGCAATATTAGCGCCATTGGAATATCCAACAGCAATGATATGATGACGATCAAACTGATAGTTTTCTGCAGCCTCATCTAAAAATTCATTTAGTTCTTTTGTACGGAAAATTAAATCTGCTTCATCGAATACTCCTTCTGCTAATCGTTTGAAATAGCGTGGCATTCCATTTTCAAGAATATTACCGCGTACACTGAGGATATTCGCTTCTGGATCAATTTTACTTGCCAATGGAATAAGATCCTGCTCCGTTCCGCCTGTACCATGTAATAATAAAAGCGTTGGTTTTGTTTGATCTGTTCCTTTTTGAAAGATATGCTTCATGATGAATCTCCTTCCTGGATTATGCGCGGCGTCCAACTTGTTTAAGAACATCAATTAACGATTTCTTTTGCTCATCGTTAATTCCGATAAACAATTCTTCAATAACCTTTTGATGCTTTGGGAATATTTCATCCATTAATTCCTTCCCAGCATGCGTAATATGAATATAAACAACGCGCCGATCTTCATGGCAATGTTGCCTTTCAAGTAGACCTTTCTTTTCTAGCTTATCAATCACGTATGTGATAGAGCCCGTACTAATTAATACTCCTTCCGATATTTCTCGAATCGTTTGATTTCCTTTATGGTATAGCGTTTCTAATATAGTAAATTCAGAAGTTCGCATACCATAGCTGCTGATATCCTTTTTTATTCGCTCCTGAACGGCTTTTGAAGACTTCATTAATACAACAAATGATTTTAATGATAGATTTTCACTCAATATTTAACCACCTTAGACATTTATATTTAATTAATTTATTATTAATTAAATGTAAATCATTCGTTAGAGTCTGTCAACTTATTCATGTGTGTAACAATCGTCATTTATTTCTTATCAACTCTCTTTTTCGTGCTAAAAGTCTTTGGAATTCTTCATCTAGTTCCTCTGAAGGTTCTATACTAAGTTTACTTAGTATTTCTGTAATTTTTGTTTCTAATACAATCAATTCTTGCTCTGTTGCATTTTCTTCCGTCTTTGGTATATGGTTTTTGAATTCGTCATAGGTACCTTCAAAGATGTCAACTGTACCACTTTTAAAAGCAATAATTCGTGAGGCAATGCTTTGGATAAAACGCCGATCATGGGAGACGAATAGTACTGTTCCCTGATAATTTTTTAGCAATTCTTCCAGTGCTTCTACTGCTTCGATATCTAAAAAATTGGTTGGCTCATCTAAAACAATGGTGTTTATATTACTTACAAATAACTTAGCAAAAGCAACCTTTACACGTTCTCCCCCACTAAGTACTTGCACACGTTTATACACATCATCTTGAGAAAAGTGGAGCCTTGCCAATACAGTCCGAATCAAGGTCTCATCTTGAATCGATGTAATACTGACATTCTTTATAATGGTTTCATTTGTATCAAGTATATCTAGGTTTTGACTAAAATAACCAATTTTCATTGATGGCGAATGATGAACATGTTCTCCTTCGTTTACCATTTTTTTAATGAGCGTAGTTTTCCCACTTCCGTTAGGACCAATTACGGCGATTTTATCTCCGCCTCTAACGTGAAAACGAACTTGATTAAAGAGAGTGCGTTTTCCCACCTTTCCTTTTAGGTCTTCAACACGTAAGATTATCCTACCATTTATCTTTATATCATTAGGTAGATTCATTTTAATGGGAGTAGGTTCTTTCACTTTATCCACTTTTTCTAGTTTCTCTAACCTAGTTTCTATGGCTTTGACTGTTTTCCGTAATTTTTTTTGTTTATTAGCAAAATAGGGTTTGGCACCTGTTATTTTGGCTTCTGAGTTAGTTGTCTGCTTTGGCTTTTTAGTTGCTCGTTGCGCTTTTTGTTCTTTTAATTCTAGGGCTTCTTCCAATTGCGTTTTCTTTTTGATATATTGATCATAAGCCTGCTCCTGCTGTCTTCTTTCGAGCTTCTTTTGTGCGCGATAATCTGAGTAATTGCCTTTGTATACGGACAATCTCCCGTCTTCTAATTCCCAAATGGTCGTACATAGTGCATCTAAAAATTCTCGATCATGGGAAACGATGATCAATGCACCATGCCATTTTTGTAGCTGTTTTTCCAACTTTTCAATATGAAATGTATCCAAATTCGTAGTCGGCTCATCCGCAAATAAGATATCTGATTTTTTTGCCAAAGAATGGTTTATATATTCTTGTGTAACTTCACCACCACTTTTGGTCGTAGTTGTTCGTTTCAATTGGGGAAGTAATTCACGTGTTCCTTGTGAGATTACCTCACCTTCTTCAGGCGTTTCTTCACCTGCCAGTAGTTGGAGCAAGGTTGTTTTTCCGCTTCCATTTTTTCCGACAAGACCTATTCGATGGTGCTTATGGATACGAAGTGTTTCTACATCAATTAATTTCCGATCCTGTATAAATACTTTTAATTTTTGAGCTTCCAATAACTTCATACATTTCATCTCCAATTCCTTTAAAAGTAGAGACAAAAAATGCCTCCCACTCATTTCAGAATAGGAGGCAAATGTGTATTGGCTAACTTACACGGTTGTCTGCGAATAATCAAATACATTAGACAGCGTTTTTTTAACCAGTCACATCAAGCACAATCCTATTCTGAAACTTCGTTAATGGCATAGCAAAATAAACAGATTGAATCTGTTATTAGACTACCCTTACTCGAATGTTTTCAGTGAATAGGATTAGTACTTCATGTAATTAGGTCACCCTTTACAATTTTATTAGTGCAATTATATATAATTTCCTTTATTTTGTCTATAATACAATCGGCTAATAATTCAAATATGGTGTTAGACATTTATGATAGCCCTTTACAAAAGAGCAAGTATTTTATATAGTGTATATACCTAATATTTCTAGGTAGGTGAGAAAATGTTTAACCGAGAGTTAGTAAAAGGAAGTACTTCCTTACTTGTATTACAGCTTTTAAATGAACGCGATATGTATGGCTATGAGCTAGTTAAGGAAATGGACCAGCGTAGTGAACATCATTTGCAAATCAAAGAAGGAACATTATATCCCGCGCTCCATAAACTCGAAAAACAGGGATATATTACTTTTTATTGGCAAGAGCAAGAAAAGGGACCAGCAAGGAAATATTATTGCATAACAGAGCAAGGGAAAGCAATGCTGGAAGAGAAAACAAATGAATGGCATCGCTATGTACAGGTGATGAACAATTTAATCCGGAGAAAGGAATCATGAAGACAGCAAGTCAATACTTCCTTCAAGAACTAGAACAAGCAATAGGTGATCATCCAGATAAAGTTAATATTTTAGCAGAATATGAATTACATGTTCATGAATGGATGAAGGAAGAAGGTGCTGAATCTGTAGATAACTATTCGAAATTAATTGAAAGACTTGGTTCCCCTCAAGAAATAGCACTTTTGTGGAGACAGGAAGCAGCGATTACTCCTAAAAAAACACAATGGTTATTCGTTGGTTTAAATATTGCTATGTTTCTTGGCGGAGTAATTCTAACAATAATTTATAATGTTTTCTCTTGGCATTGGGTGGAGCAATTATGGCATGGACTAACAGAGACTACTTTTATTATAATGATTGTTTATACATTATTTTGGGGACTATTAGGCTATGAAATTGGTAAGGAGTTTGGTGATGGTGGTAGAAGGCTATTACATAAAACGTTTATCGTCTCTGTTGTACCAAATTTACTGCTTATGTATTTAACCCTTTTTAAACTTATTCCCTATGAGTGGTTTCAGCCCTTGTTAAATGTGCCCTTTATCATGCTTTGTATAGGTTTTACAGTAGTTTTATATCCCGTGTGTTTGGTTGGTTTTCGTTGGGGACGTAAATTATCTGTATAATAAGTGCTTAGCCTTAATCATACGATACAGCGTAGTGATTGTTTTACTAAAAGTAGCGTGATAATAACAGCAACTTGATCGCGCTGCTTACACATTAATTTCAGATAAAAATTTTTAGTTATATACATAGTTATTCTATATACATAGTTATTCTATATATAAAATAACAATGTTTGGAGGGATTAGATGGTAAACCAAATAAATTTGCGAGGTGTGTGGTTATTATTAGTATCTTTGGGATTAGGGATAGTTGCAGAAGTTTGTTTTTTTCATGGTAAGATAGGTATCTCCTATATCGTATTTATTGTGGCATTATATATGGTAATATTTCTGCATTTTCAATTTGCATTTTATCATCGAAGAATTGGTATGCTGTTGATGGTTGTTATTTGGCTATTAGCAGGAAGTTATTTATATTTGGACTCGATTCTGTTTTATGAAATAAACTTAGTTGTTATTCCGTTACTTATATATTGTCATCTTGTCTTAATTACAACACCAGACCAATACGCTTGGGTTAGTATTGAATTTGTAACAATATTGAAAGAAAAGTGTAGCCAGTCCGTACGTTATAGTTTAAATGCTTGTGACGAATTATTTAAACGGGTTTTTAAATACAATAATAAGGATATGGTAATACCTATAAAACCCATACTGATTGGACTAGGAATTGGTATCCCATTGTTACTCATTGTTATAACCTTACTAATGTCTGCCGATAAGGTGTTTCAAGAATTAGTGCTGCGTGTACCCAATTTTATAATGCAAATGAATCTTTTAAAGGAATTTTGGCGTATAGCTATTGTGCTATTAGTAGCATTCTTTTTCTTCGGTTTGTTTCGTGTTTTGCCAAAAAAGCCCTCTACTCGTGAAGGGATAACAGGCCCACAAGAAAAAAATTGGAACGGGCTGACAGCAGTTACGATTCTTCTCATGCTGCTTTCTGTGTATTTACTGTTCGTGTGCATTCAGTTTTCGTATTTTTTTGGTGAAAGCCTTCATTCCGGTTACACTTTTGCTGAATATGCAAGGAAAGGTTTTTTTGAATTAATCATTGTAACATTAATTAATTGGTCGATACTAATTAGCTTTATGCGCTTCGTACAAAATACTAGTGTCAAGCTTAACCGTATGTTAAAAATTCTTTACACTTTGCTGATAGGTTTGACTTCGATTATGCTTATTTCTGCATATCAAAGGCTCAGTATGTATGAAGAAGCATATGGTTATACGTTAGATCGAGTATTAGCGCATGGATTCATGATCTTCCTTATGGTAATATTTGCATATACATTAATACGTGTATGGTTAACAAGACTATCACTTTTGCATTTTTATCTTATAGCAGGAATGATCTTTTATACAGGGATGAATGTGATCAATATAGAAAAGCTTGTGACAGATAAGAACTTAGAAAGATATGAAGAGACTGGAAAGATAGATATCTATTATTTGAACACACTTTCATATAGTGGATGGAATGGCTTGCTACAACTATATACAAAGGAACCTAACTATCATGGATTAGAGGAGTTATTAATAGGACGAATCAACCAGGTGCAGCGGAATACAGAAAAGTCGTGGCAATCCTTTAATTTTACTAGACAGAAGATAGAAGACAAATTAGATAATTTATATGTAGATTAAAAAACGATCCCTGGTTTTTCAATAGGGAGTTTAATGCAAGGGGGATCTTTATGAACGCATACATTCCTACACACGTTGCTATTATGATGGATGGTAACGGCAGATGGGGAAAACAACGAGGGTTAACGAGAAGTGAAGGACATTATGCTGGAGCACAAGCTATGGAGCATATTATCGATGCTAGTATAGAATTAAATATAAAAGTCTTAACATTATATGCTTTCTCATCGGAAAATTGGTCACGCCCAAAAGATGAAGTTAATTATTTGATGCAGCTACCTGTTAAATTCTTTAAACAAAAACTTCCAGAGTTTCAGAAGAGAAATATAATGATTCGCTTGTCAGGAAATATCGATGAATTGCCAAAGCGGACAAAACAGTCACTTATTCAAGCTGTCGAAGAAACAAAGAATAATACTGGAATCGTTGTTAACTTTGCCTTTAATTACGGAGGAAGAGCTGACATTTTACAAGCAATCCGTAAGATCATTGATGAAGCTCGAAATGAACAAATTGATATTAATCAAGTAGACGAAAAGTTGTTTCGAAATTACTTGTATACAAGTGAACTGCCAGATCCAGAGTTAGTAATTCGTACTGGTGGAGAAAAAAGAGTTAGTAATTTTCTATTATGGCAATCTTCTATGGCAGAGCTCTATTTTTCCGATGTGTACTTTCCGGATTTTAATGAACAGGAACTATGTGCTGCAATACGAGAATTTCAACGTAAACAATGGACGAAACATAGCGAACTATTAAGTTAAAAGCTCAAGCTTGGTCTAGCCAAGCCTTGAGCTTTTTTATAATCTAGGAAATTATAAAATAATTTTGGAGGTTATATTCTAGTTTCCATAAATAGCATTGACTATCTCTGAGCCTTATCCTTGCTTTAAAGATTCTGAACGGTTTGAAGCTTATAGTCTTTCAATTTACCTTGATAAATTGCTTGAAAATGATTAACTTGCTGTAAATCATGTGGTGTTACTAAGGATATAGGCTTATCAAAATCGACGATGTCACTCTCTTTCAATACACTTGCAACAAACTGAGAGCAAAAGAAAGCATTTTTTCGGTTAAATGGCATATTAAAAATAATGGCAATTAACCCTAAGAAATTATAGCGATACTTATCTTTTTCCTCTTCAAGCTGTTGAATATATGCTCGCATTTGCTGCCATTGCTGTTCCGTAATAGTAAAGGATAGAACTACACCTGTTGCCTGCTTAAATAGTCCATTTTTTACGTCCTCTTGAACAAACCCACCGATAAAAGGATTTTTAGCTGTTTTTCTTCCGAAACTATAAACACGTTCCAAAGAAGGATCAAACGAGATAGAAGCATGATTGTATGGTTTTCTAGTATATAACCGGATCAGTCTCGTAAAAACTGTCCCAGTATCTGTTAGCAGTATATAAACTTTTTTATTCTGCATAGCCCTCTCTCCCATTAAGCGATACTTCATGAGTTAAAATTTCTAAATGATAAGTCCAACTATATTAATTAATACGTAATAAAGTCCTAAATAGATTCTAAAAAATTTTTAGATTTTGTTCTAGTCTAGGAAATTATAAAATTAGCCATGTGGAAAAATATGGGTGTGTTGAGCCGTCCAGCTCCAGTGCTCAGAAACGAGGCGACTTCACGACACCCTAGGATAGTTATCATCGGCTTGTAAGCATACCGTGATTCCTTTATCTCCGTTGACTCGCTCCACAGTCGCTACGTTTCTAATTGAGCGCTTGTGTTTTTGTTCCTACTTAATCATAAGGTACTACTTCATTAATTATAAGTAGCTTAGGAAATATCTAGGTATACGACTTGAGATGTATATTTTCAAAACATGTGTTGACAAATTATAATACATGTAATAAATTTATTACACATGATAATTATTTGTTTGTCAATGGGGAAGAATAAGTGTCCATGGTAAATGCATTGATAATGAAGCCAGGAGTGTTAGAGAGAAATGGATAAGAAGCATCATTTAAATGGAGACCAGCTACTTGCCTTTTTTGAGGCATTAGCTAATCCTCATCGCTTAAAAATTATTTCTATTTTAGATCAGGAGCGAAAGTATGTTAGTCAATTGGCTAGAGAGGCAGAGATGAGCAGACCTTTATTGTATATGCATTTACAGAAGTTAGAAAAGGCTGGAATTGTCACGAACGAAATGGAGTTATCGCATGATGGAAAAGCAATGAAATATTATGAGCTCGCTTCTTTTGATTTTAGAATTACTCCAGAACTAATCAAAGAAGCAGCTAAAACAATAACATTTAAAAAGAAAGAAGGGAAATAGGAATGGATTCTGAAACAATGTATGAATTAGCAGGAATGCTTTTTGTTGTGTTTCTTATTGGGTTTGCGGTTGTATTACTTGTATCGCTTACGAAAGTGTGGCAGACAAGAATTAAAACTTCAAAGGAAGAGGTATATCAAAAACTTGCTGCCGAAGCAATTGAAGTACAAAAAGCGTCTAATACGCATCAAGAAAAATTAACTGCTGATATGAAAGAAATCAAAGAAAAGGTTGCTTCCATGGAAAAAATGCTAAAAGAAGTGGAGTAGCAGTGAGAAGCTCAAATATAACTTAAAGACTTGCCGCTAAGGCGAGCAAAAAAGGTTTTAAGATAGTGGTTATGTGAAATGTTTCAGGGAAGTTCTTCTAGCGTAATAAAAGACTCCGACTTCAAGCAACACTGATCGAGTGTTGTATGGACATTATAATGTGGAGCATTTTTCAATCGTCAGGAAGGTTTCAACCAACACATGGTACGTATCGATGAAATAGTTAAATCAACTTGCAATTTGGAAAATATGTGCTATTCTAGTAATAGTTAAAAATGAACGGAGGTTTTCCTAATGATTTTAAACAGACTACGTTTCCAAAAGATTGAACTATTAACTGAATAAGTTCAAGGACGCTGGCTTGTACTGTAGCGTAAATGGGAATAGTCTGCCTTTTAGGAAATCATATAGTTCTGTAAAAAAGGGGGGTATACCTCCCTTTTTTCGTTTAGAAAAAATAAAGGGTGATCTATATAATACAGTACACAGGCAGTGGTCTGTGTTTTTTATTTGGTTATAATTAGCCATCACAAAAGGGGCACTAACTATGGGGAGGAGTGGTTGTCATGACATTGTCAAAAAAACAAGTTATGGAATTGGCGGAAAAACATAATATGAATTTAGTGGAACAGTCGCTAAAAGAGAATCAATCTGGATTAGATTTTCATGTTTTCTTTGCGGAGGATCAGCTTGGTGATCAATGGGTGCTTCGGATGCCGAGGCGTAAAGATGTAATTCCAAGGGCCCGACAGGAGAAGCGAATATTAGATATTGCTGAAAGGAATCTTACTGTTCAAATCCCAAATTGGTCTATTTTCACCGATGATTTGATTGCGTATAAGCTATTAACTGGTATTCCGGCAGGGACTATTGACCCTGAAGCAAAAAGTTATGTTTGGGAAATTGACGACAAGAATGTACCAGTTGAATTTCATATAACCTTGGGAAAAGTAATAAAAGAGCTACATGAAAGTAATCATCAATCTGCTAAGGAAGCAGGAGTGACCGTTTATACACCAACAGAATCACGAGCATCCATGAAAAGCCGTATGGATAAAGTGCAGGCAGAATTTACGATTAGTGATTCATTATGGGAGCGTTGGCAAAGTTGGCTTGAAACAGATGCGATGTGGCCAGAACAAACAGCAATGATTCATGGTGATTTACATGCAGGCCATATACTAATTAATAAGCACGCGGAGGTTACTGGGATTATTGATTGGACAGAAGCTAGAGTAGATGATCCTGCTAATGATTTTGTAGCGCATCTTGCATCATTTGGAGAGGATGCCGTGAAAAAATTAATTGCTGCATATCAAGAAGCTGGAGGTTATGTTTGGCCAACCATGTTTGAACATATTGTTGAGCTTACTGCAGCTTATCCGGTTTCCATTGCCGAATTTGCATTAATCTCTGGAATAGATGAATATAAAAACATGGCACAAGAAGCGTTGATGTTAAACAACTAGTCTTGTTTACTAGTATGTGTCAAAAAAGGAGACAGGGACGAAAGTGTTTTAAGCAAAGAAAAAGCGATGACTCGTGCAATTAAACGGATCTGGCAATATACTTCGCTTTATGTGGGCGGCTAACGAGTCTCATCGTGTTAACGTACTATGTGGCTTCGCCTATGCCTTTTTCCGCAGGATAAGGCATAGGCAGCGCTACATCGCACGTAGAAAAGCGCTCTTCTTTTTCAAGAAGTCTACGTATATTTCCGGAGTTATAGTAGTACATTCTTCATTTAGAATTGCATTTAGCTAAGTACCGCCTTGATCATTCTTTCTTTGTTGCCTGTGTCATTTGATTCCAAATAGAGCCTTTTGCTTCTTCTCCATCTTCAATTCGTGCTAAAGCCATCTTCACTTGCATTCTAACTTCAAATTCAGGATCTTCCATAGCAGTTCTTAGAGCTGAAATAGCAGTTTCATCTCCTAGCTCGTATAGAAACATCGCTGCACGCCAGCGAACAAGTCTGCTTTTATCAGATAAGGAGTGGATTATCTCAGGTATCGCCTCTTTAAATCCAAGGTCGGAGAGACAATCTCCTGCTGTTCGCCGAACATTGACAGCTTTATCTGTTAATGCTTTATATAAATAGGGAAGTACGTCTTTGTCTTCAATCATGCCGAGATAGGCAGTTGCTAATCTACGAATGGATGATTTTTCATCCTCTAGTGCTTTGTCTAAAACAGGTAAATCTTCTTTTGTTGGGTTCATTTGATCCAACGCAGCATAGCGTTCTTTCCAGTTCGGATTATTAAGCATTTCAAGTGTCACCTTTTTATTTAGAGAGGAAACAAAGGATGTATCATTAGTTAAGGCATAATTGACAAGGTCAGATAATCGCTGGTTGTCGTAACTTGCTGAAACCTCCTCAACGACATCCTGTCCGATCTCCTCTAGATCACCGTATCGCGGGTTTTGCTCGATCCATTTTCGTTCTTCAAGCATGTTTTCTGAAGCTGTGGAAGCGTTCATTGCAGCGTTCATAAATCTATCAGGCAGGCCGAAGCGTTTTTCATTGTCACCTTCTGTTAATTTCACCTGCATCGGAATATAGCGGAATGTTTGAATATAAACATGGACTTCTCCAAAAGCCTCTTCGTTACTAGCGCTGGTCGAAATAACATCATCATTTTCTTTTTCTACTGATCCTAAAACTTCTCGAACCGCCGGAAGTATTTCCTCCCAAGCAACTCGCGGATTTCGCTCCAGTGCGATAAAATTAATGACGCGGTAGATACCTTTTACTCCTTTAATTTCGAACAATTCTTGTATATAAACAGGTGCATCCTGTTTGTCATCAGCTAATGTAAAGTTTTGAGTTTGTCCATCCGTGAGGTGTTCATCAACATTAATTTTCATGGAATATGGGCTAGGTGTTGGTTCAATTGATACAATCTTCATAAAACATTCCTCCTTTTTAGATTAAAGCTTAACGCTAGTTGAATGAGCTGCCGACTTAACATTTATCATTCCTACTTTTTGCTGCAAGAGCTAAGCGATAGTAACTATTAATTTTAACAAATGGCCAAAAGATAATCTATATGGATATATTAAAATTCTAATAGTATATGGTTGGTATGATATAATAGTAAGGTTGATTTTAAAAGTTAGCTTACAGGGCATCTTCTCATGTAGGAGATGTTTTTAATCGTATAGGAGGATGGAAAGATGGAAAAAGTATCAATAAACGAATCAAGGACAGTGCAAACAAGGCTGGTGCTCCCACCAGATACGAATCATTTAGATACTATTTTTGGTGGAAAGGTATTGGCTTATATCGATGAAATTGGTGCTCTTTGTGCGATGAAGCATGCAAAAAGTGCGGTTGTTACGGCATCAATCGATTCGGTTGATTTTCTTTCATCAGCGAAAGCCGGAGATTCCTTAACATTGGAAGCTTTTGTTACATATACAGGAAGAAGTTCAATGGAAGTATATGTGAAAGTAACGGCGCGTGATCTAATTAATCAGGTTGAAAGATTAACAACGGAATCATTCCTCACAATGGTTGCAGTCAATGAACAAGGACAACCTATCCCTGTGCCACAAGTATATCCAGAAACGAATGAAGAAAAGAAATTACATGAAACAGCTCCATATCGAAGAGAGAATCGGAAAAGGCGTGCGACAAATAGAAAGTAGAAAAAAGAGGCAGGGACAAAACACACTTCTTTACTCAAAATACGAATAATCATGTTATCAATAGGAGTATCATCGCCGCACCGTGAAACTATACGCTCTTTCCGCGAGCACAGCCTCAGCTAACTTGGTAAAGAAAAACACGTTACCAAGTGGATCTTCGGACTCGTGCTGTTCCCGCCGGATCCTCGCTTATTTCAGGTGCTAAATTTATTATTCTAATCAAAAAACGAAAAGATATTTAATTCAAATTAATTATCTTTTCGTTTTTTATTGTTTCTTCATTCTTTTGTCTCAGCCTCTTTTTTGTAGAGAAAAGAATAGCTAGCAGTCATCCATTTATCATTCCTGCCGTTGTTCCAGTAAATTTCTAAACCGTTCTTTAAATAGCCTACGATCTTCTTTTGAAAAAGGTTTCGGCCCTTTTGTTCGTTGCCCACTTTTTCTTGCCATAGCACTTAAATAGCGTGTTTGTAAAAGCTGGTCAATATTTTCGTTCGTATAAAGGAAGCCTTTGTGATGAACTACTTGACAGTGTTTAGCAAGCCCTAAGGATGCAAGGCCGTAATCCTGAGTTACAATAATGTCACCTTTTTGTACTAATTTCATAATTCGATAATCTGCTGCGTCAGCACCTGCATCAACATAAATAGTTTTGACTCCATCTAATTCGCGTCGATTAGAAAAATGGGAAAAGCTTTGAACAAGTGTAACAGTAATTTCAAATTCATTCGCTAACTGAATGACAGAATCCTTTACAGGGCAAGCATCTGCATCTACATATATTTGCATGATAAAACTCCTCATTTGTACTTATATCTTGGGGTGAGCATAGTTTGAAAGCTCTCAAATGTCAAGTTAAAGTATATGTTTTGTTTTGGTTATTAATGTGCACTTTACAATAGTGTACGACATACACCATAATGTTTTTAGGAGTTGATAAGATGAGCGATATTAAACAGCACTTAGATAAACTAACGCAGGAACTACGTAGGGGTACGCTAACAATTGGTGTTTTAAGTCAATTATCGAAGCCACAGTATGGATACTCTCTAGTAACGAAACTAAATGGAGAGGGAATCCATGTTGAACCAGGGACGTTATACCCATTGCTAAGAAGACTAGAAAAGCAGGGATTGCTGGAAAGCACTTGGAATACAGATGAAGCCAGGCCACGGAAATACTACATGTTAAGCAAAAGAGGTGCAGAAGTATTTGAACTATTATGGCAAGAATGGGAGGAAATGGTGGATAGCTTAAACCATTTAATTGGTTTAGAAAAAGGAGGAGACTCGGATGGAAATCATCGATAGGTATATTTACGCAGTGACGCAGCGGCTGCCTCAATCGCAGCGAGCAGATATTTCTCAAGAGCTTAAAGGTCTAATTACAGATATGCTGGAAGAACGAACGGATGGAAAGCGTACTACTGATAAGGACGCTGAGCAAGTATTACTCGAGCTAGGAGACCCAAAGCAGCTTGCGGAGCAGTATCGTGAAACAAAAAAGTATATCATAGGTCCTGAATTTTATGATCCATTTATGACGGTTATGAAAATAACATTATATTCTGTTGTTATTGTTATGAGTTTTGAATTTGTAATTCAAATTATCATTAACCCAGCAAGTCTATTGGAGCAGTTTGTAGATTATATTGTGTCATTTTTCACGATGATACCTATGGCGATTGGCTGGGTAATAGCTGTATTTGTATTGTTGGAGTATGTTCAAGTAAATGGACAAGATTTGAATATAGAAAAGAATTGGACACCATCTGATCTTCCGCAACTTCCCGACCTAAAAAGACAGATTAAGCGATCCGAACCGATTACAGCGATTATTTTCTTTATAATTGTTATGGCAATGGCGGTCTTTTCAAGTAACTACTTTGGCGTGTGGCGCTTTGAGACAGGAGAATTTGCTACTGTAGTCCCGTTCTTAAATGAGGATACGTATTCAGGTTATATGTTATTTATCCTTCTCATTCTTAACCTGGCTATAGTTAAAGAAATTGTCAAACTAATAAAAGGAAAATGGACTAGTAAATTGCTTATATTTACGGTGGTGATTGATATAATAACCGTTGTGGTAGTTCTGTTGATGGTAACCGGGCCTGATTTTTGGAACCCCGCGTTTATGCAAGAACTTGAGCAGGCTGGTATGATAACAGAGAGAAGTGAAAGCTATGAAACTGTTGAAAAAATCTGGGAAACGGCAACTCTTTGGACATTAATTTTAATGATTGTAGGGTTAATATGGAATATCATTGCTGGGTGGTTAAAAGTTAGAAAAATGAATAAATAGATGTTTTCTTTTTCCGCCATATTGATTATAATTACTATCAATTATAATCAATATGGTTTTTTATTAGGGAAGAGGTGGAATTGATGAGGTTAGTTGAGCCAGCTCAGGAATGGGAAAAAGAACACCGAGCTTATGTGGAAGAATGGGGACTGACACGGATGATTCCTAGTAGTTTTGACTTAACAGGACATGACACTTATGGTGCCTACCTGAAGGCAAGGACTTTAAGACAAAGCGGTCATGGGAATCGTGTACCAAGCTCAAATTATTTCTTAATTAATGATGAGAATAGAATAGTAGCAATGGTTGATATTCGACATGAGCTTAATTCTTTTTTATTAAATGTTGGTGGGCATATTGGATACAGTGTTAGACCCTCCGAACGTAGAAAGGGATATGCCACTCGTATGCTTCATGAAGCTTTGGGAGTGTGCAAGGATTTAAAGATAAAGCGTGTACTAGTAACATGTGATGAGGATAATATTGGTTCAGCCAAAACCATAGTAAATAATGGTGGGTTAGAGGATAATAGCTTTATTGATGAAGATGGCACACTGAAAAGGAGGTTTTGGATCAACAATGACTAACAGCATTGATTCTATCATTATGGAATACATGAAAAAGGAAGACTGGCCAGAGGTAAGAGATATCTATATAGAGGGTATTAAGACAGGAAATGCAACATTTGATACAGAACCACCAACTTGGGATGAGTGGAATAGTAAGTATTTACAAACATGTAGACTTGTTGTACGTGAACATGGTAGAGTCGTAGGCTGGGCTGCTTTACTGCCAATTTCATCTAAGAAAGCTCACGCTGGTGTTGCGGAGCTAAGCATTTATCTCGGTGCAAAAAGTAGGGGAAAGGGATTAGGGAGAAGGCTAATGGAATTTCTAGTAGCGGAAAGTGAAGCTGCTGGTTTCTGGACACTACAATCTGGTGTTTTCCCAGAAAATGTAGGAAGTATTTATTTACATGAAAAAGCAGGATTCTATGAAGTGGGTATTCGAAAACGAATTGGAAAACTAGATGGCGTATGGCGTGATGTTATTTTATTGGAGCGGCGAAGTAAAGTTATCGGGATAGACTGAGCTGCTAATAAAGATCGCACCAGTTTTATCCCACATATAACTGTCAGTAAGCCCCCCACTTCAAGCAATAAAGTGAAACCAATATTGGTAAGTGGGGATCGACTGTCAGTAAAGGTCTGATTGGAGGATAAACAAAATCCCCCACTAATTGAAGTTTCCTTTTATTTGACAAGCCCATTCCTTTAGCGATTTTGCTTGGTTGGATCTCTTTTTTCTCCGTTTTTCACTTCCTTTAGTGTAGAATTCACCAAGATGCTCTTCATTGTGTTGCTTTTCAACAGCTTGTTTGCATTATACACCAACCTGTTTTATCCTTTTCCTTCACCTAAATTTCAGATCGAAAGCTTTTGCCAAGTTCATCACTAATACCAAAGTAATGTCTAAAATTGTATAGTAGTGGACTCCATTTGTTTGGATTAATATGATTTTCATTCATAATAATTTCCTTATGTGCATGTACATGGATAGCCTGTGTTTCAACAATTGCAAAGAATGGAGCGTATTCGGGAATCTGAATATTCTTCACGATCGCTTCAATTTGTATGGGGCACTCTGCAATACGATTCGGCTTAACCTCTTTGGAAGGACAAGGAGTTAGCCCGCTAACAGCATACTTTTCCTTCTCATACTTGAATCCATTGTCTTTTTTAAAATTTGGTACAGGGTCTTTCCCGGTGTATGGAGCGAGTCGTTCAACATTCTCCCAGAGGGAAGGGTCTGGAATATTAAGAACACATTCAGGATGTCTCTCTAAGTTTTCGATTGCTTTCCCACCTAGACCAATTCCTAATACGATCGTATTACCTAATGCCCACGATGATGACAATGGACTAATATTAACTGTTTCATCCTCATTGCATGTGTTTAGTAAAATAACTGGTGTTCCGTAATAAAGAATTTTGGGTTGAATTGTTTCAGTGACGGGTACGTGCTTCCATTTTTTTGTTCTCATGTTTCTATCTCCTTTCATTCATTAATTTGATTGTATAACGTAATTATTTCGATTATCATCGAAATATGAATTACAAAAGGAGGAAGTCTATGAAAACAAATACAAATGCGGCGATAATAGCTTCACTTGTAAGTGAAGCGTCAAGAGCTGCCATATTAACGGTATTACTAGACGGTAGATATCATCCTGCTAGTGAGTTAGCGTATATGGCAGGAATAAAACCTCAGACAGCAAGCTTTCATCTAGCAAAAATGGTTGATGCAAATGTCGTAGCTGTTTCTCAGCATGGAAGGCATCGATATTACGGAATCCAAAGTCAAGAAGTTGCTCAAGTAATGGAATCTTTTTTATCGATAGCACCACCTATTAAGATTAAGTCTTTAAAGCAAGCAAAGGAAGATAAAGCCATTCGTTATGCTAGAACTTGTTATGACCATCTTGCTGGTAATCTCGGTGTAGCAATAACGACTTCCTTCCTTCATAAAGGTTTAATTGATGAAAAGAAAGAAATATTTACAATTACTGAGGATGGGAAAGAATTTTTTACAAGTTTTCAAATAGATCTAGAGAAGCTAAAAAAGAAGCGTCGTTCTTTTTCACATAAATGCTTAGATTGGAGTGAAAGGCGACCACACCTTGCCGGTGCACTGGGAAATGCATTGTTAGAGCGTTTTATAGAATTACATTGGATTCAGCAATTACCTAAAACACGTGCGATAAAAATTACAGCTGAGGGAGAAAAAGGATTTAAAGAAATATTCGCTGTCGATATGTCACATTCATCGTAAAAACTGCAAATGTATAATTTGCCCCAATTTCTAGAAAATATTTAGAAGTTGGGGTTTTATTTTGTGTTAAATTTATTAGTCTTGGTGTTATTTAATGATTTTACCTATTGTAATTTATCTGAAAAAGTAATATACTACATTACATGACTAATGCACTAACCTACATCTGATTGGAAGGGAGGCTGCAGGAATGCATTTGAGTACTGATGGCACGAAACCTATCTACGTCCAAATTGCAGAATGGATCGAAACAGAAATATTAAATGGTAATTTCCAGCCAGATGATAAAGTATTTTCTCAATATAAACTCGCAGAGATGTTTACCATAAATCCTGCAACTGCAGCTAAAGGATTAAATATATTAACAGACGAAAAGGTTTTGTATGGAAAAAGGGGACTTGGAAAGTTTGTAACAACGGAAGCAAGATCAATCATTGTTGATAAACGGAAGAATCAAACATTAAAGGGACTCATACTGGAAGTAGCGTTGGAAGCAGACCGGTTAGATGTAGACGAAGAAGAGTTAATAGAAATGTTAAAGCTAACAATGAAGAAGCAAAAGGGGGATGTGTAATGGGATTGATTACCTGTGAAGAATTAAGTAAAAGTCGAGGAGGCGAAAATGCATTAAATGACATTTCCTTTTCTATCAATGAAAATACAATTACTGGACTGGTTGGTAGGAATGGGGCGGGAAAAACGACATTATTAAAGATTCTTTCAGGATTATGGAGGGAATCTTCTGGGAAAGTGCATGTTCTTGAGGAACATCCTTTCAATAATTTATTTGTTGCTGTTAACTCTATTTATATTGATGATCAAATGGTATTCTCACAGACACTTTCTCTTAAGGATATTCTTATAGAGGCGGAACGATTTTATCCAAATTGGGATAGGGAATTAGCCAATCGTTTATTTGAATATTTTCAATTCCATCCGAAGCAGAAACATGGTCAATTATCTAAGGGGAAGCGAAGCACCTTTCATATGATTTTGGGGCTAGCCTCAAGATGTGCAGTGACAATCTTTGATGAGCCAACAATAGGTATGGATCATGCTGTTCGAAAGGATTTTTACAGAGCATTATTAAAGGATTATCTTACTGTTCCGCGAACGATTATCATTTCTAGTCATCACTTAGAGGAAATAGAAGAATTGCTAGAGCATGTCCTGTTGTTAAAGCACGGAAAGAAATTATTTCATTTGCCAATCGATGACGTTAAGAATTATGCGATTGGTTTAACAGGTAGAACTGAAATAGTAAGGCAATGGGTTAAAAATAAACAGATCATCCATATGGAGAATGTTGGTGTAAATAGCTCCTATGTAGTTATTAAAAATGACCCATTTGATTTAGATCAGGCTAGGCGACTTGGCATTAGCGTATCACCTGTTACTCCCAGTGATCTTTGCATTTATCTAACTGATCAGGAACAAGGGAGGATTGACGATGTCTTTAAATAGTATTTCATTTAGAAGTCTGGTTTACAGTCAGTATATATATAAATTAAAAAGCTATATAGGATTATTTAATTCTTTGGTTGTTTTACAGCTACTTGCCATTCTTTTTGCTCTAGGTGGCTCTGGTATGAGTGGTACGAGTGGATATGGGATTCGTATAGATGTTAATTATTACTCCGCCGATTTAGTTATCATCTTCACCATCCTTTGGGCATTTTTTAGTTCTATATTAATGACAACTAGAAGCTATCAAGAAGAAAGCTATACATTTGTTACGAATCGGCTTAGTAATAATCTTTCAAATATCGCAGTCATATTGACTATGAGTATTATTAGTGGTTCAACGGCATTACTATCCAAGCCGTTAATGAAAGTAGTCTTATACGTAATTGGTGACACATTTTTTATAGAAGCAGAAACGGCGATTAGCAGGATGGATCAACTAAGTGGAATTATAGCGACCATTTTGTATATTTTATTAGCAGGCTCGATTGGCTATCTTATTGGCACTGTTACGCAAATGCATCGACTTCTCACTATCATTGTTCCGGTTGTATTCATAGGAATACTTGTTGCTTTTGATGGGGAAGGGCAATTCACTTCCAAAGTGACAGCGTTTTATTATCAAGAAACCTCCATATTACTATTTAGTGCAAAGATGGTTGTAACGATTGCCTTATTATGTAGTGCAGCTACACTACTTAGTAATAGAAAGGAGGTTAGACAATGAATGATGTTATCGTAACCTTTTTACCTATTGTCTTACTTCTTGTTATTATTATAATCGTATTTGTTATATCAAATGTATGGAAGAAATATGTAGGTGGTTATAGAAGAGGTATCAAGTGGTTGTTTGCACTATATATTATGACGCTACTTATTGCTGCTTGTATTTCTTATATATTACCAATTGAAAAGCCAATTAAGGAAGAGAAGGTAGAGAATGTACCGTATATATATGATTATATAGAAAGTGGAAGGAAAGATGAGATTGATCCTCGGTTTATCCGTCGACAATGGGAATATTCATTGGCAGAAGAAGAACTGCAAATCTATGCACCTGAGAATAATTTCAATGGTACAACGATTCTCGTAGAACGGACGGATGATTTAAAAGACAAGGTTGAGGTCACTTTTTATCAAACACCTACTTATATGTATGGAAAGCGAATGACAGATCAAGCCCCGTTACCAATTATCAAGCAAGAGAAAAATGTACTATACATGATGAAGCCAGAAGAAGTTTCAGTAGAGGAGAATACCTTTAAGAGGGAATTTCCATTTAACCAATTTACTGGTGAGGAATTTATGAGTAATGGTGCAGACATTTCTTATGGTCAGGATTTACTTTTTGTCCGTATTGATCATTCCATTAAGGTTCACTTAGATGAATCTGCTGGAATGCATATATTTAAATCAGAGTGAGGCTTTCCCTAAAGGTTTATACAGTGATGTAACTGAAAGGACGAACAATAGTAGTGAAGCGTAGGAAATATACGTAGACTCTACGGGAACAGCACGAGTCCAAAGATCCCTGTAGCGACTCGAAATGAGGAGCTACAGAAACGGAGGCCGTGCCCGTGGAAAGTGAAGTATATTTCCGATGCTGTCATACATCTAGTATAGTTCGTCTTTTTTTGATAAGCCTACTTTTGTCCCTGCCTCCTTTCAAACATATTCAGTACGTAGCATTCCCATATGTAATAAGTCATGCCATTTCCCATTTCGATATAAAAATTGCCTAGATCTTCCTTCGTGAAAAAACCCTAATTTTTCATAAAGCTTAATAGCCTTTAGGTTAAAGGAAAACACTCGTAAAGATAGTCGGTGTAAATTCATTTCTGAAAATGCATAGTTTAGTAGCAGTTGCATTGCCTCTTTACCATAGCCCTTTCCCCAGTAGTCTTTATTACCAATATCAATAATGCATTCTGCGTTGTGGTTTACATTGTCTATTTGTATTAGCGAAATAACGCCTATGGGTGTTTCGCCGCTGTCTTTAACGGTAATGATGTAGCTTTTTGATGTGCTACTATGGAGAATGACTTCTCTGACAAATGATTTCGTTTCTTCAAATGTATAAATATCTAGATTAGGACTCGTTGTCTGCATAACATCTATATCATTTCTCCATTGGTGGTAAAGGTCCGTATCCTCGATTGTCATTTTTCTTAACTTTATTCTAGAAGATTCAAATAACATATGATCACGCTCCTATTTTTGGGGTGTTTGTACTATTGGACAAAGCAAAGTCTTTAACGATTCCAAGAAAAAATCTATTTGCTTTTCCATGCTTGTCACCTGTGATCCAAGTAAATCGGTGTTTAATATCATTCCATCCATAAATGAAATAAGATAGTGTGCAATGGTATCTCCATCTGTAACTGGATTTAATTGACCGGCATCTTTTCCTTGTTGGATGGTATGTTTAATTCCTTCAACCATTACTTCATATCGCTTTTTAATATAAGAGAAATGCTCCTTGTTGTTAACATAGTTAGAAGAAAGAAAGAATTCACTGCGTGCTTGTACAAGGGATGGCTGATTCGTGTGAATATCTACTAGTTGTTCAATCCAAAAAGTAAGTTGTTGCCAAACCGATTTTCTACTATCTATTTGGATATTCGGCAACAGGTACTGATCGTCATTATAGAGTACCTCCACAAAGGCATGATCTATATTTTTGAAATAATTATATATTGTTCCCCTTGATACACCAGCAATATCAATAATATCTTGTATAGTTGCATTTGTGTATCCTTTACTTAGAAAGACTTCACGGGCCGCAAGTAGTAGCTGTTGCTTTTTTTTCACTTTGTATGTACTAGTAACTTTGGGGGCCATATATTGCCTCCTTTACCTAAAGTGACAAGTATGTCATTTTAGGTAATTATAAATGACATCCTAATTAAAATCAATGTGCTATATTACAACGAATTTAAATATTTAATACATTTAGTGTTTTTTGATTCGTATTACCTAAGACAATCACTCCTGTAAAAACAGGCTCTTCTAAATATAGGCTTTTATGCCTCTTAAAATGGGGAATTTTATGCTATATAATAGTAATGTTAATGCTAATATATTTTATGATGTATGACTGAAGCTTCAAGCAGCACCGAGGTGAGAAAATGGAATCCTTAAACTGGATTAATGGACAAATCAGTCGGACACAGAATTCCCTTTACATGTTAAATGCTCAATTAGATGAAAAACGCAGGGAATTGGAGCGACTGGCATTAGTCCATTCTAATTTATATGATTATCAGAAAGAGCTTAAACAGCATAGAGATCTATGTATAAACCCAGAATTATCAGAAACTACGTGGTATGGACAACTTGCAAATCAGTTCCAACAGTATCGGGATCAAGAAATTCTATCAAATTATCAATCCCTGTATGACTATCAGTTAGTTCAAACGCTTGATCAATTAAATGACAAAATAAGGGAAACGAAGCAAGCCATTATTGATATTCGTATGGATGTATCTACACATAATACGGAGCTTGATCACTTATATGATAAGCAACGAAGGGAGTTAATGAGTTAGTGAGTGAAGAAATAAAGCTAAATTATGCACCGATAGAAAAGGCGTTAGCAAACTTACGAACAAACATTCAATCATTGGAAAATAGAATACCAAGTGATGCCCAAAGTGACATATCATTAGACATGGTAAATAAAGTAAACGAAATTAATCTTTTATTAGAAGATGTATTGAGCTCTTACCAAGCATTACTTCTTACTCATGAACAAGAAACATTGGAAGCAGTAAATCAATTATTAGAGACGGAAGAACGAATAGCTTCCAACATACAGATTGTTAAATAATAGGAAAACGACCACGATAACTCTTCAACAGCGTTCCCCATCAGGAGGTTTCCATGAAAACATTAGACATTCAGGAGTTAAATCACTATATTGATAGGTTACGAACAAAGCTTACAACTGTACAACAACAAATGAATGATATACGACAAGCCGTTCACCAATTGACATCGTTGGACCATGCATTGCAAGGAAATACGGGAACTGCAATTCGCTCTTTTTTTGCAGATGTCCATGAACCATTTCTACAATATCTCGATAATTTTCTTACAGAATACGATCAGGCGCTTATCCAATTAAAAGAGGCTGTACACTCATATGAACCAGCAGCAGATGGCTTAGTTCAGCAATCTTTTTTAGAAAATGATCTGGAACATGGCTTACAGCGAGTGGAAGATGTGACGAAGGGAATAACAGATGAAGTAAATCATGAAATTTATAAGATCCAAGATATTATTTCTCTACCATTGCTCGATGACCATGATCTACTTAGAGGTATTCAGCAAGCTAAGAATAACAAGAATGAAGTAATCGAGCAGTTGTATGCCTTAGATCGTTCGCAGATGAATACGTTAGAGCCTCTGTTACAAGAACTAACAGTAATGAAAAACTATATGGCCAATATTAAGGACGTTTTTTATCGTGAAAGTAATTCTATTTCAACATATGATGGTTCAGCTTTAAAGAATAGTAGTCCGTATGATGAAGTCATTAAAGAAGTTCATCCACCCAACGATCAATAGCTGAACTTCTATCAAGTCACAGCATATATGCGTAGCTAATCACTAATTTTTAAATAGGATATAAAAGAAAGACTTTGATAACAGTCAATCAAAGTCTTATTATTTTTTTGAATCGTATAGATTGGTTTTTGTAGAGTTAGGTTTTAATCTTCGAAAAAAGCTCGATTAATTTGTATATATTTTTCCTCTTCTTCTGGAATATCTTCTTCCATATAAATCGCTTGTACAGGACATGCTGCTTCACATGCTCCGCATTCAATACATATATCGGGATCAATATGAAACATATCTTTACCCTCTTCAATGCAATCTACAGGACATACTTCTATACATTCAGCTGCTTTTTCGTTTTCACATGGTGAAGTAATAACAAATGCCATAAAAAAGTCTCCTTTACTTTATCGAATTACCATACTTTATAAGGCATAAGCTTTGTAGTGTTATTGTTTAGTACGTTGAAAAGGATGAAGGGAAAACGGTATTATGGTGCAACAGTTTATCCCACATATGACTGGCAGTAATACCCCCTTCAAGCAATAAAGTGAAACGAATATGATACTTGGGGGATCGACTGTCAGTAAACACCCAATTGGTTCAAAGGCTTTTAGGTCATATCCTTGTAAGTTAAGAAAGTATAAAATCAGTGCAATGACTGCGTTAAGCGAAGTAGTTATTTTGAAATGTTTGATGTATATTGGCAATGCTCCGACTAATTACTTCGCTTTCCGTGGGCACGGCCTCAACTAACTTTGCAAAGAAGAACACGTTGCAAAGTGGATTTTCGGCTCGCGCTAATCCCGCAGGAGTCTACGTAATTAGTCTCCGCTATGAGAAGGTGCAACAATTCTTGTCATAAGTAATAGGTTGACTTTTTTTACAAAAAATCGTTATCCGTGAGTATAAAAGCAGCTGTGTTACTTCATGCTAGCGTTGTAGAGCCTGATAATAGCGAAGGCCGGCCACTTCAACTCCTGTGGGAAATGTTTGACCTGAAGATCCACTTTTTTGAGCGGGTTTTGCTAAAAAAGTTAGCTGAAGGACAAACCCCACGGAAAGGGAAGTGGGCAGCCGGAGTGATTCCATAATAGCTACTAGAGGAAGCGTAAATCTGAGCATTTAGTGATAAGGACTGAGCGAATTTTGCTCCGTTTTTCTTAATGGTACTAACAATCCGTGGGGATAAACAAGGTCCACAACTGATTAAAGTTTCACTGCATCCTAATCTCTTTTAACAATGATAGATATTCCTTGACCGACACCAATACACATTGTAGCCAAACCGGTTTTACATTGTCTTCTTTTCATTTCATGTACTAAAGTGGTTAAGATTCTCGCTCCACTGGCTCCCAATGGGTGGCCGTAAGCGATGGCCCCCCCATTAACATTTACTTTTTCCTGATCTAATTCTAATGAACGTATACAAGCAAGTGATTGCGCAGCAAATGCTTCATTTAACTCAATTAAATCAAGGTCATCGACAGTCATATTTGCTCTTTTCAATGCTTTCTTAGTAGCTGTAATTGGACCAATTCCCATGATTCTCGGTTCTACACCAGCAACAGCTGAAGTAACATAGGTAGCCATTGGTTCTAATCCTAGCCTATTCGCTGTTTCTCTGTTCATTAACAGGATGGCAGAGGCGCCATCGTTAATTCCAGAAGCATTTCCTGCAGTTACGCTACCATCTGAAAACAAGGGAGGGAGCTTCTTTAGTTTTTCTCTAGAAGTATGCGATCTAGGGTGTTCGTCTATTTCTAAGTTATATACCCCTAATTTTCGATCATGAATAGGTACTGGAGTTATTTCTGCTTGAAGGATCCCATTGTCCATTGCTGATTTAGCTTTCATTTGACTTTGAAGAGCAAATTCGTCCTGTTCTGATCGAGAGATTTCATATAGCTTAGCAACGTTTTCTGCTGTTTCTGGCATAGAATCGGTACCATATTTTTCTTCTAAGGAAGGATTCGTAAATCGCCAACCAATTGTTGTATCTTGGAGAATTTGATCACCACGTTTGAAGTCCTTATCTGATTTTCCCAATACATAGGGAGCTCGTGTCATACTCTCTGTTCCACCTGCAATCATAATATCACCGTGTCCTAATGCAATGGCTCTTGCAGCATAAGTAACAGCATCTAATCCTGACCCACAAAGCCGATTGATCGTAGTTCCGCCAATTTCTGTTGGATAATCGGCCAAGAGGGTAGACATCCGAGCAACATTGCGATTATCTTCACCCGCACCATTTGCATTCCCCATAATGACTTCTTCTACTTTATTAAGTGGTAATGCAGGATTTCGTTCCTTAATGGCTCGTAGGACATGTGCACCTAAGTCATCTGGACGCACCGTTTTTAAAGCGCCATTGTAACGACCGATGGGGGTTCTAACGGCATCAACGATAACAACTTCGTGCATTGTATTTCCTCCTACTCATTGTACTTATATATGCCATGCATTGTTTTTTTTCCTAATCGACCTGCTTTTACAAGCTGTTCTAATAATGGTGCTGGCCGGTACTTTTCTCCTAATGTTTCATGTAAATATTTTAAATTATTGAGACGTGCATCTAGTCCTACCAAGTCGGATAGCTCTAAAGGACCCATTGGATAATTTAGCCCTAGACGAATGGCCTTATCTATATCTTCAGCAGTTGCTACACCTTCTTGAAGCATATGAAATGCTTCATTTCCTACTAATGCACTTATTCTGCTAGTAACAAAACCTGGAAACTCATTAACTTGTACACTTTCCTTTCCTAATTTTTTTGCTACCTCTTGAATAACTTCTACTGTTTGATCGTTTGTCTGAATGCCACGAACTATTTCAACAAGCGGCATTTGTATGACTGGATTAAAAAAATGCATGACTGCAACCTGTTCTGGTCGATTAGTAAAAGATGCTAGTTCGGTCGGACTAATAGTAGAAGTATTAGAAGCAAATATAGTATGCTTCGGAGCAAACGCATCAGCATCCTGCATTAGCATTTTCTTAATATGCTGCTTCTCTGGAACTGCTTCAATAAATAAATCTGTTGTCACAAGGGCTTCTTTTAATTTACTAGTTGTTTCTAAATTAGCTAATACGTTTTTTGCCTGTTTTTTAGTGATTTTTCCCTTTTGAATGCCTTTTTGAGCCGTGGTATTTACATATTTTATGGCGGACTCTAATTGATCTTTAGAAACATCTACTAAAATAGTATGAAAGCCAGCAAGGGCAGAGACATATGCAATGCCTCGGCCCATAACTCCTGCACCAGCGACTGTAATATTCTGGTTAGTCATCTGTAACCTCCTACACACCAAATGGATTTAATGGTTTGGGTCCATAATAAGAGAGTATACTTTTGTCTTCCAAGTAGAGATCTAGTGTTTCGACACAAAGTTCTCTACCAAATCCGGAATGCTTATATCCTCCAAATGGTGTTCCAGGGAATGCTGAAAATGGATTATTTACCATTACAATACCTGCTTCAATTTGGTGGGAGACTCGTGTTGCTCTACCTTGATTAGTAGTCCAAATAGCAGATCCAAGCCCATACTCAGTATCATTTGCTCGTTTAACAACATCTTTTTCATCTGTGAACGTTTCTACGACAACTACCGGTCCGAATATTTCCTCTCGAACTACTTTCATGTCAGGAGTGACATCTGTAATGATGGTCGGCGCATACCAATATCCGTTTTCAAACCCTTCTATTTTCAATGCCTTGCCACCAGTAGCGATTGTCGCACCGTCCTGTATTGCGGATTGCACATACCCATCAATGACTTCCAATTGTTCTTGACTAATGATGGAGCCGAGATGTGTACCTTTATCAAAGGGATCACCAGATTGTAATCTTTCCGTTTTGGCAATAAATTGCTCCATAAATTCATCATAGATAGATTCATGAACGAAGAGTCGAGAGCGTGCTTCGCAGGATTGTCCAGTGTTAAAGAAGATACCAAATAATGAACCTGGTACTGCTGCATTTAAATCTGCGTCTTCGAATACAATATTTGGTGACTTTCCACCAAGCTCAAGCGTTAAACGCTTTAAGGTGCTTGCAGACTTTTTCATAATTTCTTTACCAGTATCGGTCGATCCGGTGAACGCTACCTTGTTGATGTCATTGTGTTCTACAAGATAGTCGCCGATAACTTTACCTGAACCAGGAAGTGTATTAACAACTCCTTCAGGTACTCCAGCTTCGTGACAAATTTCGTTTAATATAATTGCTGTAATAGGTGTTAAACTAGCAGGCTTTATAATGACAGAACATCCTGCAGCAATTGCGGGTGCTATCTTCCAGGCTGCCATCATCATTGGATAGTTCCACGGTATAATCTGAGCGCAAACACCGATTGGTTCTTTGTGTGTATAATTTAGAAATCCATTAGGCATGTTATTAACGGTTCCGCGATGACCGACAATTGCTCCGGCATAAAATTCAAAGTCTTCGATAGATTGATTTATTTGAACTTGTGCAGCTCCTATCGATTTACCGCTGTTAAGTACTTCCATTTCAACAAGCTCATTGAAGCGCTCCCGCATAATAGTAGCAATTTTATTAAGGACACGAGCACGCTTACCTACAGGGTATTTTCTCCATTTACCGTGATTAAATGATTGCCTTGCTGCTTGTACAGCTCTTTCTGCATCTTCTGTCGTTGCCCTTGCAACTGTGGCTAAAATTTCACCCTTAGCCGGGTTGTATGTTGTGAATGTCTCTTTAGAGCTACTATCAACACGCTCCCCATTTATAATCATTCGGTAGTAATCTCGTTTCATCGGTTTAACCTCTTTTGCTAAATCTGCTACGACAGTACTTGCCATTGTTATCACTCCTTTTATTATTTGCCAACAAATGTTGGCTTGCGTTTCTCTTTGAATGCCTGCAATCCTTCATGATGATCCTTTGACATTCCAGCAATTCGCTGTGCTTGCGCTTCTTTTTCGAGCATGTTATCAAAAGGAAGATTCATGCCATCTAGCATATAGCGTTTAATTAATGAAACGGATTTGGTCGGTAAAGCCGCAAGTTTTTGCGAAAACGCACTAACTTTTTCATCCCATTCAGATGAATCGATTAATTCGGTTGCTAATCCAAGCTGATATGCCTCCTTGCCGGTTATCGGTTTACCAAGTATAGATATTTCTAATGCCTTGGCATATCCAATAAGGCGTGGTAGGATATATAAGAATCCAGAATCTGGTATTAAGCCAATATTGATAAATGCACTTACAAATTTAACATCTGGCTTCACTAATCGGAAATCAGCTGCCAATGCTAAACTCATGCCAGCGCCTGCAGCCGTTCCATTGACAGCTGCAACGATGGGTTTAGAAGTTTTTCTCATAGCTTCCATCATCGGATGATAGCGTTTGCGTAATAGAGTAGCATGATTTGTGTTAGTATCTATGCCAGCTAAGTCTTCTCCTGAACAAAAGGCTTTTCCTGCACCTGTAATGACGATACACCTAACTAAATCGTCCTTTACTGCTAATCGTAGAGCTTTCATAATCTCTAGATTCATGGTTTCTGTAAAAGCATTATAGGCAGAAGGTCGATTCAGTAGAATAGTAGCTATGCCGTTTGATTGGCTATAGTTAATGGCTTGAAAATTTTCATTCATATTCATTCTCCTTTGAAAGAAGGATTTCGTTTTTCCATAAATGCCTTCATGCCCTCTGTTTGATCCTGTGAAGAGAAAGTAAGATAAAAGTTCTTTCTTTCTAACTTCAACCCTTCCATTAAAGATGTATCCATAGCTTCATATACTGCCTCTTTTATTAACCGAATGGCCAAAGGTGCTTGATTAGAAAGTTGCTCTGCCAGTCGCATTGCTTCCTCTTCAACAATTTCGTTAGCTACTACTTGATTAATGACACCGTGATCGAGTACTTCTTGTGCACGGATCATTTTTCCAAGCCATATCCATTCCAATGCTTTTGCTTTGCCCACTGCTTTTGTTAAAAGTTGGGTTCCACCTGCTCCTGGCATGACGCCCAATGACACTTCTGGAAAACCAAATGTAGCGTTTTCTCCAGCAACTACTAAATCACAATGTAGTGCTAATTCAAACCCTCCACCTAAGGCAAGACCTTCAACAGCTGCAATGATTGGTTTCTTAATTAATCTGATACGATCCCAGTCAGCAAATGGGTTAGACATTTCAAGTGATAGTGGAGAATCATCCAGCATTTCACCAATATCTGCACCTGCTGCAAACGCTTTTTCATTTCCTTTCAAAAGAATAACTCGAACCGAAGAATTATGGTCAAAGTGCTCCAACTGTTCAACAATTTCCTTAACCATTAACCTGTTTAAAGCATTCGCTACATTGGGGCGAAATAGCTGGATGACACCGACCTTATCTATGGTATACGTGTTTATATACTCACTCGTCATCAATTTCCTCACCAATCATTAGTGATACGATGTCACCTGCAAAATTCATAACATCTTTTCCTGATGCCTTTCCCTCTGCTGTTTTCATTGCTTGTTTCAATGCATCATGGTTGTCATAATACATCTCGCATAGTAAATAATAATCAGATTTCCCCATTGGTGAACCTACAATTCTAGTAACCTTCATTTCTCTTAATCCAGGAATCTTTTTTGTTATTGGTGTATGTGTATTGAAATAATGCTCATCAAATGCTTCCTTGTCCTCCGGTTGTTTGTATAACGCAATAAGTTTCACCATATATATACCCCTTTCTAAATTAAGTGATGGTATGATAATCTAATACAGGTTTCATTGCTTCAAATGGATTTTTACAAGCTGCGCAATATAAAATACTACGACACGCAGTAGGTCCAAATACATTCTCCATTGATGTAAATACAGAACCACAGTATGGACAGTCCACTGTCCACTCATCCCCTGGAATATAATTTTCAGGTGGAGGAGCTATCCCGTGCTTTTTTAACTGTTCCTTGCCATGATTCGTAATGGAGGTGGTCGACCATGTTAATTGAAAGGAGAAAGTAACCTGACAATCCATAACCCAATGAAGCTTTTGGACTGCAGTCTGCACATTTTTTTGGATGAAATCTAAAGCAGGACAGCCTGCAAATGTAGGGACCATCGTAATTGATACTGTACCTCCATCGATAGAAACTTTATGAACCATTCCTAGGTCAACCACGCTAACTGCGGTTAATTCAGGATCATCAACCTTCTTAAGCGTTTCATAGATTTCCTTTTGTTTTAGCTCCATACTCAAGTTGGTCACCTCCTTAAGCAAATGCTTACCATACAGCCTTTTGGTCACTATTATATACTTCACTTAGCGTGCTTAATGCTTGATCTAAATCTGCTGTATGTTCTCCATATCTTCCCCTCGCAGGATGATTATCAACAAAAAGCGAAGATGGTAAGGATAAAGACTGTTCCAGCTCTTTTAGCCACTGCTTTCGAAGGTAATCCTCACCTGCAATTAAATGATGCTTCTCAAGTTCAAATGCTTTTGGACCTAAGCCTATAATATCCGCACAAGCTGGCCAGGCAGCTTCCAATTGAAACTGAACCTTATTTTGTGCTTCCTCTGTCGATCCAAGCAACTGCTTTAACCACATGCGCCAATGTGCTAAATGATATGGCTGCTCCATTAAAACTTTATTAGCAATATCTGCTAGTGGTTGATAGGAACTATTTATAATGGTCTCCAATTTAACTTTCTTCATTGTTTCAAAAAGAAATTGTCTTACTACTGTTAGCGCCCAGTCGTAATAAGGTTCTTGCAAGTATGAACCTTCACCGTTTTTTCTCTCAAAATAGCTGGCATTTCTTCTTTCCACCGCTTGCCGTTCATGTGCTAACTTATCTGCGTTACCTATATCTAAGTCTTCTAGCAAGTGGTAATATAGAGAAGCGTGCCCCATTGTATTTTGGGTAATGGACGAAAGAGCTACATCTTCTTCTATGTGAGGAGCTAAGCCTAGCCATTCAGATCCTCGGAAGGAAATGATAAAGTCGTCGTCGGCAAGCTGAAATAGTAATTCAACAAGTGCCTCAAAGTAGGAAGGATTTTGTTTCGCTTCTTTTGCTGTATCTATCCGTTTCACAATTTTTTCACCTCTTTCCACGACATAATTTCTTTCTCATCTAGCATTCCTTGCTCTTTTTCACGCCATTTTTTCCGTAGGTATCCATAGCCTTTTGTTGTACGATATTCCTTGTTATCTAATCGTTTCGTCCATAGTTGCCGCTCCTCACTGGTCATAGAACGAATTTGGCTGCGTGGTACAACCCATACATCAATAACATTTTCTCTGCGCATAAAATTTTCCTGTGCCATATTTAATGCCATTTCATCGTTAGGTGCTAGTAAACTAAATTGATGCTGAATAGGTGATTTTGCATTTTTTTTGCTAAAAACTTCATACTCCTGGTAAAAATTCGATCCATCGTGACTAGTCATATCTGCATGATCCTCCTTTCTTAATTAGGAGACGACAGCTTGAGGAGCTAAAGCTTGTCGAACCCATCGATTATTTTCGTAGGCTATGTCTCTTAATCGTAATCGTTGCTTTGAACAAGGCCCATTATTACTAATGATTTTTTTGAATTCATTCCAATCTGGTTGCTTGTATTCCCAACGTTTATTGGCTTCATCATAATGAATAGTTTCATCTGGTACCGTTAATCCCAAAGAGAAAATTCGAGGTAAGTACTTATCCAAGAAAGCTTGCCTTAGTTCCTCATTAGAACTTTTCCTAATTCGATATTTCGTAGTTATTTCCTGCTTAGAAGAACCAGTTGTTGTTGCTGAAGCTGGCCCAAAAAACATGAGTAATGATGACCACCAACGATCAAGAGCTTCCTGTAACATATCTCTTTGCTTGTTAGATCCTTCTGCAAGAGCCATAATAATAGATTCTCCATGCTGTGCATGGAATACTTCTTCCTGACAAATTCGTTGAAGTGCTCGTTGGTAAGGTCCATATGAGGCGTCTAACATATTTGTTTGTGAAATGATAGCTGCTCCATCTACTAACCAACCGACTATGCCTGCATCTGCCCATGTTTTTGTGGGCATATGGAAAACATTATGAAACTTAAGCTTGCCGTTTAATAAGTCTTGCATGATATTCTCCCTGTTTTTACCATAGGGTTTAATTAAATCCTCAGCTACACGAAGTAATAATTGGCCATGACCCATTTCATCTTGAACCTTAGCCATAATGCCTAGTTTTCTTTTCAAGCTGGGTGCTTTGGGTACCCATTCTTTTTCAGGTAGAGCTCCCATGATTTCGCTAATTCCGTGCATGGATATGAGTTTGATTAATGCATTTCTGTATTCATCTGGCATCCAGTCATCTGCCTCAATTTTTTCTCCTGCCTCTATTCGTTTCATGAAAACAGTATGCTTTTCTGTATCCTTTTCATGATCAGCAGCAGATGCGCCTCCATAAATATACATTTTCTCAACTCCTTATTACGATTAATTAACGCAATTATAATAAAACGTTATATAAATATCAATAGCGAAATATTTTTAAATTTTTGTTAATATAATAAACACCTATGTAATTAAGCTTATGAATGAATTGTTGCTTTTACTACAGCATCACAAATATTGACAGCGCTTTCAATAAAAGATACTTTATACGTAACAATTTTGGTGAATTCGTTTAAAAAATATCATGTGAAAGGGGAATATTATGTCTACTTTTTCAAAAGAAGAACAGTGGAGTCATCTGCAAATGAAGGATTTACAATGGTCTCGACTAAAGAAATCCATTAAACATGCTTATGAAAATGTACCTTTTTACAGAGAAGCTCTGCAACGCATTCCTATTACTCCCGATGACTTTTGTTCATGGCAGCAGTTCCAAGAACTTCCTTTTACGAAAAAACACCATTTACGCGAGAATTATCCGTTCCAGTTGTTAGCGACTCCAGTTAATGAGGTCGTTAGAATCCATGCATCATCTGGTACTAGTGGTAAACCAACTGTCGTTGCATATACAAAAAATGATATTAGCCACTGGGGACATATGGTGGCTCGTGCTATTTATATGGCTGGTGGCCGGAAGGGTGATATTCTACATAATGCTTTTGGCTACGGTCTTTTTACAGGTGGATTAGGTATTCACCATGGATCTGAATATCTAGGATGTGCAACTGTTCCAATTTCCGGAGGGAATACAAATAAGCAAATAGCTATGATCCAAGATTTTAAGCCACGTATTATTTGCTCGACGCCTTCTTATCTATTAAACATTGGTGAGACAATGATAAATCAAGGAATTAATCCAGCAAACACGTCGTTGAAAGTGGCAATCCTTGGTGCAGAGCCTTGGTCAGAGAAAATGAGGGATATAATAGAGCAAATATTTGATCTGGATGCGTTAGACATCTATGGTTTAAGTGAAGTTATGGGACCCGGCATCGGAATGGAGTGTGAATGTAAAGAAGGATTGCATGTTGCCGAGGATCATTTCATTGTAGAGGCTATTAATCCTGAAACGCTAGAGCCTGTACCTGATGGGGAGGATGGAGAATTAGTCTTCACGAGTTTGACGAAGGAAGCCATACCAATTATTCGATATCGGACGGGTGATGTTGCATCATTAAGTAGAGAAAGATGTGCATGTGGTAGGACAACAATTAAAATGAGCCGTGTGAAGGGCAGAATTGATGATATGTTAATTATTAGAGGGGTTAATGTATTTCCGTCTGAAATTGAACGTTACATTTGTAGTGCAGAAGAATTGGAGCCACATTATGAAATTCACTTGCTGAAGAAAGGTGCAATGGACCATGTGGAATTGCACGTGGAAGTATGCGAGTTGTTTTATAATTCTTTATCTGAACAATCATTTAATGACCAAAAGTCATTGGAGCTCATTCAAAAAGTTAAAAAGACATTGAAAATGGAACTGCTTGTATCTGTTGATGTTCGTTTGACAAAGCCTAAAACACTTTTACGTTCAGAAGGAAAGGCGAGACGAATTATTGATAAACGTCCGTCGATGTCTGCCACATTATAGTGTATAGAGTGTGCTACAAAATATGAATCGATATAGGAGTATCATCGCACAATCTGAAATATACTCACTTTGCACGGGCACGTACGTAGCTAACTTGGTAAAGAAAAGTGCGTTATCAAGTGAATCTTCGGACTCGTGCTGTTCCCGCTGGATAAGGAAGGCTTCGGCAGCGATACATGGCACGCAGAAAAAGCGTTCTTCTTTTTCAAGGAGGTTCGCATATGTAATGTACTATATTAATTATTCTAATCAAAAAACGGATGATAATTAATTTAAAACAATTATCATTCGTTTTTTATTGGTTCTTATTTACTTTTATCTCAGATTCTTTCTTTTCAAGTTAAGCTATTTCGGCTAGAATAGGAATGGATAACTTGTTCAATGATTTTGAATATATACAATGATTAAGGGAATGGAATTACAAAATGGCAAAATTATTTAATACACGCTCCATGATTTTCACGCTTTATGGTGACTATGTTAGTCAATATGGCAATGTTATTTGGATTGGAAGCTTAATTCAGTTATTGGAAGAATTCGGTCATAATGAACAATCGGTGCGTGCGGCTATTTCTCGTATGAATAAGCAAGGGTGGGTAAAGTCCCAAAAGAATGGAAATAGGAGCTATTACTTTTTAACAGAGAGAGGAAAGGCTCGTATGGATGAAGCTGCTCAACGGATCTATCAAATAGAAGCACCGTCATGGGATGGGCAATGGAGGCTACTTCTTTATACGATTCCAGAAGAAAAGCGCCATCTTAGAGATGAATTGCGGCAAGAATTAGTATGGAGTGGGTTTGGTCTTTTATCTAATAGCTGTTGGATCACACCTAATCCATTAGAACAGCAGGTAAAAGATTTAATAAAAAAATATGATATTGACGCTTATGTTAACTTTTTTCATGGTACATATGAGGGTACAAAGGAAAATAAAGATTTAGTAGAGCAGTGCTGGGATTTGGAAGCAGTGAATGAACGTTATTCACAATTTATTCAAGCATATAGTCAAAAATATATTATTGATAAGAGCAAAATTGAAAAAGGCGAGATGAATGACGGCAACTGTTTTGTGCAACGAACATTACTTGTACACCAATACAGAAAATTTTTATTTATCGACCCTAGTCTACCTAAAGAATTACTACCAGACAATTGGTTAGGTGATTCAGCTGCTTCGCTTTTCACAGATTATTATCAAATCCTTAAAGAACCAGCTACAAGGTTTTTTGAGTCTGTATTTGATTCTGGAGATATTAACGTATAGCGAGTAGGGCTGTCGCAAAAGATAGTATTGCTCTTACAAAACTGGAATATACTCCACTTCCGTGGAAGAAATGATTCCATATCGTCAGGGAAATCGATTCATCGAGTGTCTGTGCTTCCCGAGAGGTTTCGTATATTCCAGCCTATGAAAATATCTATTCAAAAACTTTTTCAAGGACATCTATTTGTTTAAATTCTTGTCCTTTCTGAACATACGTATCAATCGTTTCCTCGATCATATGAATATCCTTATCTGTTAATGTTCTTACAACTTTTCCAGGAGAGCCAAGAACGAGAGAGCGAGGAGGGACTACTTTTCCCGATGGGACAAGGCTATTTGCTCCAATAATCGTATATTCTCCTACCTCAGCCCCATCTAATACCGTAGCACCCATTCCCACTAGTACACCTCTTCTTAATGTGCATCCATGAACAATTGCATTATGGCCAATTGATACCTCATCTTCAAGTGTTAATGGAAATTGTTCATACAAGTGGCACATGGTGTTTTCTTGAATATTACAGCGTTTTCCAACCTTAATCGGACCTTCATCTCCACGTAACACAACGTTAAACCATATACTAGACTTTGCTCCAATTTCAACATTTCCAATAATTTTTGCACCATCAGCAATAAAAGCGGTTTCATCTATAGATGGTATAGCATCTTTATAACGGTAGATCATCTATATTCCTCCCTATAAAGTATGTTATAATTCAGTATAACACATTCTATACGGAGGTGGATAAAAGTGAATGACTTAACACGCAAGCTAGGAATTTCCCTTCCTTTCATTCAAGGAGGCATGGGTAACATAAGTCATGCAGAATTGGCTGTTGCTGTGTCTGAGGCAGGAGGGTTGGGAACAATTGGAGCAGGTACTCTTTCGCTTAACTATCTGGAAGATATGATTATCAAAATCCGTAAACAAACCTCTAAGCCATTTGCTATAAATGTACCACTATCAGTACAGAAGAATGTAGATGAGTTAATAAAATTGATTATAGGATACCAAATCCCTGTTGTTTCGTTGTCTGCTGGTAACCCAGCACCCTTTATAACTAAATTAAAGAATGAAAATATTATTGTAATCTGTGTGGTAGCGAACGAAAGGCAAGCTATAAAGGCAGAGGAAAAAGGAGCAGATTTTATTGTGGCAGAGGGTGTTGAAGCTGCTGGGATTAATGCACCGGAAGAGCTTACTACATTTACACTAGTCCCTAAAATATGCGATTCTGTAGCTATTCCAGTTATTGCTGCAGGAGGTATAGGTGATGGAAGGGGAGTGTTGGCTGCAATGAGCTTGGGTGCACAAGGAGTGCAGTTAGGAACAAGACTAATTGCGACAAAGGATGCGAAAGTACATAGTTTATATAAACGCGCGCTCTGTGCCGCTGACTCTGATGGGACGATGATTGTTGGTCGTTCATATGGAAAAATAAGAAGGATCTTAAAGACCCCTTATGGGAAGCATTTGTTAGAGGAAGAAAGGAATAATCCAGATTTAAAAACATACCTAGATCTAACGGATGAAAACCATCATATTTTGGGAGCACTAGAAGGAAAGTTTTTAGAAGGTCATGTGAATGCTGGACAGGTCGCGTCGATTATTAATGATATCCCGACGGTTAAAGAGCTTTTTCAACGAATGATACAAGAGGCACAAACCCTTTATAACCATCAGTTACCATTTGGAAAATCATGAGGTAATCTAAGGACGGAATTTATCTCGTATATAACTGGCAGTAAGCCCCCACTTCAAGTAATAAAGAGAAACCCATATGGGTATAGCGTGGTAGAAATTCTAAGTGACGTCTTTTCTAAACGAATATGATTACAAGAGAGGAGCGGTGCGATTTAAGTAGCCGTTCTTTTTTATCATATTAGCTTTTAAAATTCCGTTGTCTATCCCCAAGGTCCTGAGCTGTTATAAAGAATATTCTCATATTTATATTGACAGTACATGGTGAATTACGTATGCTTTATATAACAAATATTTTGGATTCGTATTTAAAACGTAATACGATATTTAGTTGTTGGTTTGTGCTTTACATGATAATGACTGTGACTGCAATATTAATTGAAAGGGGGAAGGGTAATGTCAGAAGATACGTTGTATGATATTACCATTATTGGAGCAGGGCCAGTAGGTCTTTTCACTGCCTTTTATGCAGGTATGCGAAATGCATCCGTTAAAGTGATTGATAGTTTGCCAGAGGTGGGTGGGCAATTGTCTGCTTTATATCCTGATAAGTATATTTATGATGTCGGTGGATTTCCTAGTGTTAAAGCCCATGAATTGGTTAGGCGGTTATATGAACAAGCATTCACTTTTTCACCAACATTTCGTTTAAGTGAAACAGTAGAGCATATCATTCGTTTAGAAGATGGTAGTTTTAAGGTGATAACATCGAAGGATATCCATTATTCTAAGACTATAATTATTACGGCTGGAGCTGGTGCATTTCAACCTAGAAAATTGAAAGTAGAATATGCAAATCTGTATGAGCAAACGTGTCTGCACTATTCAGTCAAGAACCTAGAACAATTTAACGAAAGAAGGGTTTTAATTTGTGGGGGAGGAGATTCTGCTGTAGATTGGGCATTAGCACTGGAATCTATAGCCGAAGAGATAACATTAATACATCGACGACCTTCTTTTCGTGCTCATGAACATAGTGTATCACTTTTAGAAAAATCAAGTGTCAATGTTAAAACACCTTATGAGGTTAAGCAGCTTATTGGTACGGATAAAGCTATAGAAAAAGTCTTAATTCAAGAAGTGAAGGGTGATGAATCATTCGTATATGATGTAGATGATGTGATTGTAAGCTTCGGTTTTGTCACTTCTTTAGGACCTGTTAAAACATGGGGATTAGAACTTCAAAAAAATGCTATTCTTGTTAATTCTAGAATGGAAACAAACATAGCAGGCATTTTTGCAGCAGGCGATGTTTGTACGTACGAGGGAAAAGCCAAATTAATTGCAACAGGCTTTGGTGAAGCACCAATAGCTGTGAATCATGCTAAGAAAATAGCGGATCCCAAAGCCAAATTACATGCAGGACATAGTACCAGTATCTTTGCTACTGCAAAATAACCTATAAATTAGCTTTCGTTATAGGAGGAGGAAGATGGATAAAGTAGTTGTGGAAGAGAAAGGTTCATTAGCAATCATTATACTGAATCGACCAGAAGTATTAAATTGCTTTGATTATGATATGTTACAGCAGTTGGATAAAACGATACGTAACCTACAACGTAAACAAGACATACATGTAGTTATATTTACAGGTTCAGGTGAAAAAGCATTCAGTGCTGGTGCAGACCTTAAGGAAAGACGAGGGTTATCTGAAGCTGAAGTTAGAAGGAATGTAAATAAGATTCGTAGAGTATTTTTACAAATTGATGAACTGCCACAGACGACCATTGCTGCAATAAACGGACACGCTTTTGGAGGTGGATTTGAACTAGCTTTAGCATGTGATCTTCGAATAGCAGTAAATGATGCAATGCTAGGTCTAACCGAGGTTAGTTGGGGGATTATTCCAGGAGCAGGAGGTACACAGCGGTTAGCTAGACTAGTAGGTCCGGCTAAAGCCAAAGAATTGATTTTGACTGCTCGGAGAATTGAAGCTAAAGTTGCTGAAAGGTGGGGAATAATAAATTCAGTTGTAGAACACGGAGAATTAATGGATCAAGCCAGTTCTTTAGCAGACGAAATTCTTGCTAATGCTCCATTAGCTGTAAATCAGGCGAAGTTCGCTATTGATAAAGGAAGTAATATCGATCTCCATTCCGGATTAGCTATTGAGGCAAATGCTTATGAATCTATTATTCCAACTCAAGATAGGATCGAAGCTTTACTTGCTTTTAAGGAAAAGAGAAAGCCAAAATTTCAGGGAAAGTAAAGTAGAATTCAACACCGGGATTTTCTTTCATTTCCCGTTTCCCCTCTTTGTATAACTAGACTTTGTGGTTTGAGACTTTAGCTTCTAATTCATGGAGATGGCGGAATAACTAACTGGATGCTACGCAGCATTCAGTTTTTTGATATATATTGTACGTTATAAACGAGCCTTTGGTTTTCCTAACTCAAGTAATGCAGTTTTTATCGAGCTGGTTAGAGGTAAACAGGGGACTCTTCGCAATTTATCCGCATATAACTGGCAGTAAGCCCCCGACTTCAAGCAATAAAGAGAAACCAATATGGATAAGTGGAGTGCCAGTAAATGTCCGATTGGTTCAAGGGTCTTTAGGTCATACCCTTGTGGTACTAATCATCCGAGGGGGATAAAAAAACCCCACGAATTGAACTTTATTTGATCGATTAGAAGTATGGAAGAGGTAGAAATCGTAATAGAAAAGATAGATGGTTTTAATGTTTCAGTTAGGAGTGATATTATTGTCAAAGGGATTGCTGCATCATATTGAATTAAATGTATCTGATTTAAAGGAAAGTGTTCAATTCTGGGGATGGTTGTTAGAAGAGTTAGGATACAGTGTTTATCAGAAATGGGATTGGGGTCAAAGCTGGATATTAGCGCATACATACATTGTTTTTGTTCAAACAGATAATAGATTTTTAGAAGATGGATATCATCGGCGTAGGATCGGTCTTAATCATTTAGCATTTCATGGAGAATCGAAAGAGCATATTGATGAAATTACAGAGGAATTAATAGCGAGAGGAGTTGCTATTCTCTATTTAGATAAGCATCCCTATGCTGGAGGTGTCGATCATTATGCGGTTTTCTTTGAGGATCCTGACCGTATTAAAGTAGAAATAGTGGCTAGTAATGGAAATTAAGGAGGAGCATTAGGTGAAGCTAGAGCATTCAAGAGACTATAAATTGCTTGCTAGACTAAATAGAGGTGTTCATGAATTGCATGTTCAGTTATATCCTGAATACTTTAAGCCGTATAATTACGAGAAGATGATTGAGCTATTTCAAACATATATGGAGGATGAAAATAATTATTTTCTAGTATTATTTGATGCAGAAACAGCTAAAGGGTTTATTTTCTATGAAATTGTGACAAAATCAAATACCCCATTTAACAAAGAATATAAATCACTTTATGTGCATCAAATTAGCATTGAAGAAACAGCTAGGAGTAGTGGTTATGGCAAAGCGCTCATGATAGAATTAGAAAATATAGCTTATACATTGAAGGTAGACTGTATAGAACTTGATTATTGGGTAGACAATCATGTGGCCAGAAATTTTTATGAAAAATTAGGTTTTCATAAAAAAAGAGAATTTGTTCGTAAAGATTTAGATACATAGATTGGTGGTTTATTAATGAAAGCTATTGAATTGAAAGGTTATTAGTTGATTAACAAGAGTTGAATCAACATTCCATTGCTTGTGAGTTGGAGAGAATTACAAATGCAATGCTACGATATATCGGTCATACAGATCCCGGTTAATAATTTGCTTTTCCTTTCATAATCTCCGTGCGATAATGAGAAAAAAGGTTAGTTAGGATGAAACGATGACAAATGTAATTGAATTGTATGTAAAGGAAAAATATAGTAAGCAATATATAAATGGATATCCACTTATCGTAAAAGATGCTGTTCGTAATTTAGATGTACTTCATCAGGAAGGGGTGATTATCCATTTATTGGATAAAAATCACCAATTTCTAGCAAAAGGTTACTATGGTATACAAAATAAAGGAATTGGGTGGATATTGACCAATAAATTAAATGAAGACATTAACTTTTCGTTCTTCAAAAAGAAACTACTTTCGGCAATAAATAAAAGAAAAGGTTTCTATCAATCAGATGATACAAATGCGTTTCGCGTTTTTAACGGTGAGGGTGATGGGATTGGTGGAGTTACCATTGATTATTACGCTGGATATTATCTGATTAACTGGTATAGTGAAGGGATTTATGCATTTAAAGAGCATATTGTACGTGTGATAGACGAACTTGGTGACTATCATGGGATATATGAAAAGAAACGGTTCGATAGAAAAGGTAACTATATTGATGATGACGATTTTGTCAAAGGCAACCGTGGAGAATTTCCAATCATCGTAAAGGAAAATGGAATGCATTACGCTGTTTATCTAAACGATGGAGCAATGGTAGGTGTATTCTTAGATCAACGTGATGTGAGAGTCGCTATTCGAGATAAATATGCAAAAAATAAACAGGTGCTAAACACTTTTTCTTATACTGGAGCATTTTCGATAGCCGCAGCATTAGGAGGAGCGGCCAAAACCACGAGTGTAGATCTTGCTAAGAGGAGTAAAGGAAAAACAATCGAGCAATTTAGTGTAAATGGTATTGATTTCGAACAGCAGGATATTATAGTAATGGATGTATTTGACTATTTTAAATATGCTCGAAGAAAGCAACTTAGCTTTGATATGGTTATATTAGACCCACCTAGCTTCGCAAGGTCCAAAAAGCGAACCTTTAGTACTGCTAAAGACTATCCAGATTTGATAAAGGATACCATCTCTATAACGAACCAACATGGTATTATCGTTGCATCTACAAATAATGCAAGTTTGGGTATGAAAAAATTCAAAGGGTTTATAGACAAAGCATGTAGTGAGATGAACACATCATATAGGATTCTTGAAGAATTTCAGCTACCAGCTGATTTCCAAACAGATAAAAGATTCCCTCAAGGAAATTATTTAAAGGTCTTAATCATACAACTAGGATAAATTTGACTGAATCGCTTCGAAATTTTGTTTGAAGCGATTTTTTATTAACTCCAGTCGCTACATTTTTAATCGGGTGCTTGCGCTTTTGTTCAAAGATAAGAAAGTATAAAATCAGTGCAATGACTGCGTTAAGCCAAGTAGTTATTTTGAAATGTTAGATGTATATTGGCAATGCTCCGACTAATTACTTCGCTTTCCGTGGGCACGCCTCAACTAACTTTGCAAAGAAGAACACGTTGCAAAGTGGATTTTCGGCTCGCGCTAATCCCGCAGGAGTCTACGTAATTAGTCTCCGCTATGCGAAGGTGCAACAATTCTTGTCATAAGTAATAGTTGACTTTTTTTACAATGGGTAAAGTGAAAATCGCTATCCTTCAACTCCTGTGGGAAATGTTTGACCTGAAGATCCACTTTTTTGAGCGGGTTTTGCTAAAAAAGTTAGCTGAAGGACAACCCCCACGGAAAGGGAAGTGGGCAGCCGGAGTGGTGGTCAAGCAGTAGCTATTATTCCATAATAGCTACTAGAGGAAGCGTAAATCTGAGCATTTAGTGATAAGGACGGAGCGAATTTTGCTCAGTTTTTCTAACCTGCATATAACTGGCAGTAAGACTCCGACTTCAAGCAATAAAGTGAATCCAATATGGGTAAGTGTGGGATCAACTGCCAGTAAATGTCCGAGGCCTTTAGGTCACACCCTTCTCGTACTAACCATCCGTGGGGATAAACAAAAACCCCAACTGATTGAAGTTTCACTTTATATGGCGTTTGTTTTTTATTTTTGATCCGAAATAGAAAAACGTATTGTATGTTTATTCTTTTTATTGCATAATAATTCATATACGATTTGGAAGGTGGAGATGTAATTGGGAGTGGGAATAAAACGAGCGACAGCAAAGTTTCATGAATTACATGGTCGGAATTTTTTAACATTAGCTGATTATACGGAGGAACAGATTAATAGTTTATTAGATTTAGCAGAGAATCTAAAGTATGAACGTAGGAAAGGAATTCCCCATCATTATCTAGAAGGAAAAATACTTGGCATGATATTTGATAAAGCATCTACGAGAACGAGAGTTTCTTTTGAAGCAGGAATCTATCAATTAGGGGGGAGTGGTATATTTTTAAGTTCCAATGATATCCAGATAGGGAGAGGTGAATCAATTACAGATACAGCTCAAGTGTTGTCATCTTATGTGGACGGTATAATGATTCGAACATATTCACAATCAACAATTGAATTGCTAGCAGAGAAAGCTAGCATCCCTGTTATTAATGGATTAACGGATTTATATCATCCTTGTCAGGTTTTAGCTGATTTCCAAACAATAAAAGAGTTAAAGGGTCAGTTAAATGGTGTTAAAATAGCGTATATTGGTGATGGGAATAATATGGCGCATTCGCTTTTGATTGGTGCGGCAACAATGGGAATGCGCCTCTCAATTGCTTCACCGAAAAATTATCAACCTGATGCTGATGTGGTTATAAATGCAAAGCGAATTGGTTCTGAATCTGGAGCGGTTTTAGAAATTTCCGATTGCCCTGAAGACGCGGTTCAGCAAGCTGATGTAATTTATACAGATGTATGGGCGAGTATGGGCCAGGAAGAAGAACAACAAAAACGAGAAATAGCATTTACAGGCTATCAAGTTAATCGAAGTCTACTTTCGCTTGCCAAATCGGATGTAATATTTATGCATTGTTTGCCAGCTCATCGCGGTGAGGAAGTATCTGCTGATGTAATTGATGGAGTACATTCTGTTGTCTTCCAACAAGCTGAGAATCGTCTGCATGCACAAAAGGCTTTGATGGTTGCACTATTAGGCAAATAGGGTAGTATTTAATAAGCAAAAAAGCATTGAAAATAACAGCAAATCACGAGCAAAAGAAGTTGCAGAATCAATTTTCCGCAACTTCTTCTTTTCCTGATGTTACCTTCATGCCTTGGGTGTCGATATTCACTTGGCAAATGTTATAGAAAGAAAATTGACCCTGTAATTCACCTGCGATGGACTGCCCCTTACCCTTTGGAGCAAATACTAGCATTGTTGGTCCAGCTCCGCTAATCACAGTTCCATAGTTTCCAAGACTTCTCGCTGCCTTTTTGATCTCTGTATATTTTGGAATTAGGGTAGCACGAAATGGCTCATGAAAAAGGTCATTTTCCATCATTTCTCCTGCTAAATGATAGTCATGGGAAGTGAGCGCAACAATAAATAGATTACAAATACTACTAGCACTTGCTGCATATTTCCTAGTGAAATGCTCAGGTAGTACGCTTCTTGAGGCTTCCGTTTTTAATTCTGTATCTGGAATAACTGTAATAATATCTATGTTTAGACTGTTCCATTTATAATAGTTAATTTTATCATTTGCAGTTGAGGCTGTTACTACAAGACCTCCTACTAATGAGGCTGCAACATTATCAGGATGCCCTTCTTTTTCTGTAGCTAGCATTAATTTGTCGAGTAGCGATAATTGTAGGCGGCACAGTTGATTAGCAAGCTCGATGCCAGCAATTACTGCAGATGCACTACTTCCAAGACCGCGAGCTAATGGTATAGAGCTATCGATGGTAACTTTGCAAGGTGGCAGTTGCTTTCCATAGTGATGTGCTGTTTCTTTTGCAATCTGATAGATAAAATGCTTATCATAGCTTTCAAAGTCAGGTAATAGAAGTGATTGGTGCTGGATTTCCCAATGACTATGCTTCTCTACAGATAATGTTAAATATAGACCTAGGGATAAACCTAGCGAGTCAAAGCCTGGCCCTATATTTGCAGAACTTGCCGGTACAGAAATGGTAAAGCCATTCATATTTGCACCTTGTTTTCTAAATACTCCATAACTGTTTTTTCATCATTAGGTAGTGAAACAGGGTTAATCGTTAATTGGTCAATTGCAGTTTGTGGATCTTTTAATCCGTTTCCTGTAAGAACTGCAACCACTTTACTCCCCTCTTTAATAACTCCCTTTTTGCATTGTTTAATTAGTCCGGCAATAGATGCACATGACCCTGGCTCAACAAAAACACCTTCACTTGCTGCTAGTTTTTTGAAAGCTGCTACGATTTCATCATCCGTTACGGAGTTTATGATACCTTTTGATTCATCCCTTGCTTCCTCTGCTAGCTTCCAACTAGCCGGGTTCCCAATCCGTATGGCCGTGGCTATAGTTTCAGGATGTGGAATCACTTTGTTTTGAACAATAGCAGCCGCTCCCTCTGCTTCAAAGCCAAACATTTTTGGGAGACCTGACTGTTCTATATCGTTATATTCTTTAAACCCTTTCCAATATGCACTAATATTTCCTGCATTGCCTACTGGTATGGCAAGAATATCAGGAGCAGTTCCAAGTTGGTCGCATACCTCAAAGGCCGCTGTTTTTTGACCTTCTAAGCGATATGGATTAACAGAGTTGACTAATGTAACAGGAGATGACTCGCTTAATTTTCGTACCATTGCTAGTGCTTCATCAAAGTTTCCATCAATTTCCACAATCTCCGCACCGTACATAATCGCTTGTGCTAATTTTCCTAATGCAACTTTTCCTTTAGGAATCACAATAATTGCTTTAATTCCTGCTTTTGCTGCATAAGCAGCTGCAGAAGCTGAGGTATTTCCAGTCGATGCACAGATGATTGACGTACTGCCTTCTTCAACCGCTTTTGCTACGGCCATAACCATTCCCCTATCCTTAAAAGAACCGGTCGGATTAACGCCTTCAATTTTGCCATAAAGTTCTATTCCAAGCTCTTTAGACAATGTAGAGAAATGAATTAATGGTGTATTGCCTTCATGTAATGTTAAAGCTGGTGTGTTTTCTGTTATAGGTAGTAACTCCTTATAATTTTTTAGTAGTCCCGGCCAATTCATGTGCTGCATCTCCTTCCACTTTATAATAGCTTTTTATCTGCAGTACCACATCTAAATTGTGCAGTTGATTTAGCGCATCTTGAAAATTATGAAGCGTAGTGTGATGTGTAACAACAATGATCTCAGCCAACTCCCGTTTTTTAATTGGCGTCTGAAGAATCCGCTTAAAGCTAATATTTAGGTCGTTAAATAATGTAGATATCTCAGAAAAAGCACCTACCCGATCCTTGACATGTATTCGTAAATAATACTGTCCAGAACGTTGGTCAGAACTTCGTAAATGTTTTTCAAATCTTGCTTCAAGTGAGTGTTTACCACTTACACCGAGGCGCATATTCTTAATTACCGTTACAAGATCAGAAACGACAGCTGTTGCGGTTGGCAGACTTCCCGCTCCTGGCCCATAGAACATTGTTTCACCAACTGCTTCACCATACACATAAACAGCGTTATATTCATTTTTTACATCTGCTAACGGATGTTCTTTTGAAAGTAGTGTCGGCTGAACACTTACTTCTATTTGTTGATCCGAGCATTGAGCATAGCCAATTAATTTCATAGTATAGCCAAATTTTTCACCATATTGAAGGTCAGCCAATTCTAGGTTTTTAATACCAGATACTTCTACATCTTCGAGAGCAATATCTGTAGAAAATGCTAGTCTTCCTAAAATCGCCATTTTTCTAGCCGCATCTAAACCTTCTACATCGGCTGTTGGATCTGCCTCAGCAAATCCAAGTTCTTGTGCCTCCATTAATGCATTTTCGTAGGAAACACCTTCGTTGCTCATTTTTGTTAGAATGTAGTTGGTAGTTCCGTTGACTATTCCCATTACCTTTTGAATTCGATCAGATGATAGTCCGTCGGAAATTCCTCTCAAAATGGGAATACCACCAGCAACACTTGCCTCATAATAGAAATCACATTTGTTTTGTCTTGCTGCTTTTTCTAGTGCTGTGCCATGTAAAGCAACAAGGTCTTTATTTGCCGTAACAACATGTTTTTTTGCAGCAAAAGCTTGTAAAATATGATGATATGTTTCGTCAATTCCACCCATTACTTCTACTATTACATCGATATCCGGGTCATTAATTATGTCATCAGGATTCGTAGTGAGAAACGTTCGATCTATTTCTACATTACGAGCTTTTTCAAGGTTACGAATTAATACGCTTTTTACATTAACCTCACAACCTAGTTGGTGAATAAGCTCTTCCTGATGACTTTCAATAAGTTTTATGACTCCTGAACCGACTACTCCTAATCCTAATAGACCGATAGAAACCGTGTTTCCCACTTCATCACCTCATCGTTTTTGTTTAATAGCTATTTAAACACGAATACTGAACTATAGCAATAGTCAATTTTTTGTACGCATAGAAAAGTTACGTTTTTTCAAGATGTGGTTTTTTCGTCATCATATTCTTTTCTTCAGAGTAGTTTTTTCTAAGTACCCAGCTTTCTTTTAAATAAGTTGGAATTCTGTAACTTCATTAACTTTTGTTACGTCGTGCGAATAAACTGAGTCTAAGGTAGGTCAGTGATGGAGGTGTATGGTATGAGCGATGCAACAGCCGGATTAACGTTTGTTACTTGTTTATTGCTAGGTGCAGGCATTGGAATGTTGTTTGGTCATTTAGAAGCTGGGGGAGCAATTGGTCTTGGTCTTGGTATTGTTTCTATTGCTTTATTTCGAAAAAATAACAAATGATGCTATTTGTCCCACATATAACTGGCAGTAAAACTCCACTTCAAGAAATAAAGGTGGAGGGACTGCCAGTAAATGTCCGATTGGTTCAAGGGCCTTTAGGTCATACCCTTGTGTACTAATCATCCGTGAGGGGTAACAAAACCCCCACGGAATGAAGTTTCATTTTATATTCATTGACGCCTCTCTATTGTCTTTTTATACTTAGGAAGGCAGAGAAAGAGATAGGTGATTAAATGGAGTTTTCAATAAATTATTTATCCTTTTATCTTATTCATGTGGATGGCGAGGATAAGCGATCAAAGCACTTTCAGACATTGGATAAGGATAGATATGATAATAATCCTCTTAAGGATTTTTTAGATGGAGAGTTAACCAGAATTACCAAACGGAAAGTGGAGCGGCATGCGAAATCAGAAAACGCTCCAACAAAGATTGGTAGGTTTATTGTTGAGCCCGGCCATGAATTAACCTCTAATCCAAATTATAACTTATTTCAAAAAGTGAGAAGTTCTGCGTCAACCGAAGATTTTCGAGAGGCGGCTGATCAAATTGCCCAAATGTATATGGATACAAGCGCTGTAAGAGGGGGAGCGTTGTTAATAGCTTCTGCAAAATTGACCAAGTTCTTCGATGACCCGTTTGTTTTCATTATGAAATGTGATTTTGAACCGAAAGTAGCAACTATTACTGATGAGGAAACCCTAGTAGAGAATGTTGAAATGGCAATTACGACGAAAAATATGAAGTCGATTCAATATCCATTTATGCCAGAGGAAGGGATGATGGACGCGGCAGAGATTAAGGTTCATCAAGCATCTCATGCGCGTTATTTTGAGGACTTTCTCCCATTTGTGTCTTATGAAAAATCCATGCCAGAAATCATGAAGACACAAGTAATAGGAATGGTTCAGGAACATATTAAGGAGACATTCCCTGAAGAAAGTGAAGAAAAAGAACAATTTGAAGAAGCTATTGAAGAATGGGCTGTTACTCCAGAACGGGAGATACAGGAACGATTAACAACAGAGCAGGTGGTGGAGGCGTCTGCGCAAATAGTAGAGCAAACACCTGATGCTGAACTGAAGATGAAGCTTGACCATGTTGCAATTAAAGCACACCTTTCTGATTTTGGAGAAACATTGCACTTGGCTAAAGTGAACGGAAAATATATGTTAATGATTGAAGCAGATCAAATTAGTTTTGATAAAGGCTTTTCACCAATTGAATTTCATAAACCAGATGAATTTGAAGTAGTGGTAAATCGAGTCTTAGCTCGAAAGTAGCAAAAAGGGTCCTACATAGGTAAGTATGTTGGGACCCTTTAGGTTAGTCTGGTGAATAATATAAAAGGCTTAGGCATAGCTTCTTTTCTGAGATTTCGTCATTGAGACTAGAATCGTACCAAGTGATAGGATGACGAAGATGCCACCTATTGCTGCATTTTGCTGTACAGATGCTTGTTCGATAACTATTCCGCCAACTAAGGAGCCAAATGCAATACCAAAATGCAATGCAGAGTTATTGAGACTTTGCTGAATATCAGAAGTTTCCGGTGCTGATTCAATAAGGTAGCTTTGTAATGCCGGTGTGATTGCCCAACTCATCATGCCCCAGACTATCATGACAACTAAAAATACAGCGAAGATGGAGGTTGTAAAGGGAATAGTTAACAGGGATAAAGCAAATATAACAAGTGTTGATATAATGGTTTTTTTCGAACCAAATTGATCTGAGAATGCACCACCAATACCTCCACCGCTTACAGCGGCGATTCCAAAAATAAGATAAATGATGCTTAGCCAGTTGCCACCCAAATGCATGGTGTCTTTTACAAATGGTGTTAGGTAAGCGTATAAGATCGTATGCCCTGCCATATATAAAAAGGTAGTGGCGTGACCAAGTAAGATTTTACTCTCTTTGAGCGAATGAATTTGTTTTTTCAGTGACACTTGTGGTTTGGGCTCCACTTTTTCCATGAAATAATAAACGCCGATCATAGACAGTAGTGATAGTAAAACAATGAAGACAAAAGGAGCTCTCCAACCGAACATATTTCCAAGGACAAGCCCGATCGGCACACCTAATACTAATGAACCACTAACACCCATAGAGACAATCCCGATGGCTCGACCACGGTACTTATCATCGCCAATGTTTGCAGCAATGGTTAAGCACAATATAATAAGTAGCGACCCACTTGCTGCTGAAATAATCCTACCAATAAAGAGCATACTATAAATAGGGCTAAAAACGGCTATTAAATTTCCTATTAAAAATATAAGTAATGCAATTAATGTTAATTGTTTTCGTTCTATTTTAGCTGTGGCAATAAGCAGTATTGGAGCGGAAATGGCAAAAACTAGAGAAAATATTGTAATTAAAAGTCCAGCCTTTCCTAGACTTACGTTTAAATCGTTAGCTACGAGGTCTAATATACCACCAATAATTAATTCAACCATTCCCACAACGAAAGAAATAATAGTTAATAAATATACGCGTTTGTCCATTCTATGACGCCTTTCTAATTTGAAGATACGAAGTCATGCTTAAACGTTTTCCTATACAATAGTAATCCCAATTTCTTCAATTGACAAGGAATACATGGTTACAAGATTGGGGTGTATTTTGCGAATTTTTGTTACCTAAGTACGACAAAAGAAATAATCCTATTTTTTTGATATACTTTAGTTATCCCAACTATAACTGGCAGTAAGCCCCCACTTTAAGCTAAAGTGAAACTAATATTGGTAAGTGGGAGATCGATTGCCAGTAAATGTCCGATTAATTCAAGGGCCTTTAGGTCATACCCTTGTGGTATTAACCATCAGTGGGATAATTAAAACCCTTACTGATTGAAGTTTCACTTTATTACCTCATAGACTTGAAGGAGGAACCATTGTTGCGTAAAGAAGGAAATTTACAAAAGGATGCCATGCGTGCTCTTAAGGAAACGAGCAGGACCTTTTATATACCAATTACGTTATTAAAACCTGTGTTAAAAAAGACGGTCGGATCTGCATACTTATGCATGAGAGCAGTAGATGAAATAGAAGACCATGAACAATTAGATTCGGAAACAAAACAGTATCTGTTACGAGCTACTGGAAAGTTATTGGCTGCAGATCGATTCGACGAGGAAGCTTATCTTAAGTTACTCGGTCCATATCAATCGGTGCTCCCAGAGGTTACATTACGGCTTGGTGACTGGTTGAAAGTATGCCCAGAAGATATTGTTGCAAAAATAAAAACGTCAACAAGTATTATGTCACTTGGTATGGCAGACTGGACTGAGAAGAATTGGATTATCAAAACAAAAGATGACCTAGATGATTATACGTACTATGTGGCGGGTTTAGTTGGTGTGATGTTATCAGACATATGGTATTGGTACGATCAAACAGAAACGGATCAAGATTTGGCAATTGGCTATGGGAGAGGATTACAGGCGGTAAATATGCTTAGAAATCAAGAGGAAGATGCACAGCGTGGTGTGCAATTTATTCCCGATGGCTGGAGTCGTGCTGATATGTTTACTTATGCAAAGAAAAATCTAGGGCATGCAGAGACGTACATAAAGGATATCAAGACACGTCATATTCTCCTGTTCTGTAAGATTCCTTTAGCATTGGCTAATAAGACATTAAAGGCGCTAGAAAAAGGGCAGGAAAAAATGACTCGCGATGAGGTTGAATCTACGGTTGACGAGATTATGAAGCAATAAACACATTCATATAATTTAATGCATGTACCAAAGAGTCTTGCTATGCAAATTACCTACCAAGTTCATGAATAATTGACAAACTTCATGTGGAAACCTATAATCAACAACTGTGTTTAAAATTGAGCAAGCTGGTGGGTTTTTGTCATGATTATTGCTTCCATATATCGTGCAATAATTATTATCCATCCAACGGTCTTTAATGACAAATGATAAGCAAAATATTACAGGCACTTGCTCCTATAATATTAGGAGGAAAAACGTGGATTCAAAAAAGAACACGAAATTGGATTGGCCGGTATTTATCATTAGTGGAGGATTATTAATTTTATTTATTCTGCTGTCTCTTTGGAATAAAGATGCTGTAGGAAATACAGTAAATACTTTATTTACGTATTCTTCAGATCTATTTGGTGCCTATTGGCAGCTTTTATTATTGGGTAATTTCTTTATTGGTTTAGCACTTGCCTTTTCAAAGTATGGGAAGGTTAAACTAGGTAAACAGGATGAGCCCAAATATAGCTATTTTAAATGGGTAGCTATGATTCTGGTTACATTATTGGCAAGTGGTGGTGTTTTTTGGGCAGCATCAGAACCAATGTATCATTATATGACAACCCCACCTTTATTCGGTGGTGGCGAATTTAATAATATGTATGCGGCCTTTGCACAATCCTTTATGCACTGGGGATTTTTAGCTTGGGCGATTCTAGGTACACTAGCTGTAATCGTTATGATGTATGTACATTACAGCAAAGGTTTTCCGCTAAAGCCACGTGGATTATTATATCCGATTTTTGGAGAACGGATATATCAAAAAAGCCTAATTGGTTCTGCCGCTGATGTTTTTTCTATTTTTGCAACAGTTGCAGGGACATTAGGGCCTTTGGGGTTTTTGGGCTTACAAATTGCCTACGGTCTTAATCACTTATTTGGTATACCGAATACGTTGTCGGTAAGTATCATAGTAATCATTGTTTTAGTGTTTGTTGCAGCTATCTCCGCAGCAACTGGAGTAGATAGAGGAATTCTAACATTAAGCCGCTATAATGTTGGTTTTACCATATTCTTAGCATTAATCGTACTCGTTATTGGACCAACTATGTTTATTATAGATGCTTTTGTTGGAGGAACAGGCTTACATTTACAGAATTTCTTTTCAATGACCATGTTTCGTGGGGATGAGGGCTGGTTGTCCTTTTGGACCATATTCTTCTGGGGCTGGTTTATTGGGTATGCACCAATGCTGATTGTGTTTATTAGTAGAATTTCTCGTGGAAGAACCATTCGTGAATTAATTATCGCTGTTTCTATCGTTGCGCCCATCGTTAATAATTTTTGGTTTTCGATTGTTGGAGGAACAGGTGTTTATTTCGAAAATAAAGTTCCAGGCTCCATTTCAGATGCTTTGAATGAAGGCGGTATGCCTGCAGCGGTTATGGCTATTACAGATCAGTTGCCGTTTGGAATGTATATGGGGGTTGGTTTCCTTATCGTATCCATTATATTTGTAGCAACAACAGCTGATACGATGTCTTATACCGTTGCGGCTACAATAACAGGGAATGATCATCCTAAGCGCTGGCTACGCGTGTTTTGGGCTCTTATATTTGGTGCAACTACAATAGCAATCTTAACGATTGGAGAGGATAGTGTTACTTCTATCCAAAACTCTATTGTTATTACTGCTGTTCCAGTATCACTGCTTTTACTTCCACCTTTATGGAGTGCACCACGCATTGCACGAACGATGGCGCTTGAACAAGGGTTGATTTGGCAGCGGGAGATGCGTAAAAAAGTTGATAAATAATAAAGAAGTCCTTGCTCATCATGGCAAGGGCTTTTTGGTGATGTTTCATCATAATAATGAACGTATATAATATAATGGAGTTTAGATGTAAACCATGCCTAAAAATTATTTCAATGCACAACCATCAAACCTATATATACCTATAATAGGTTAGAAAACGCAAAAACTCTTTTTCTAAAGTATGCTGATATTTTACGATGGCATACGTATTCGCCTTTAGAGATGTGCTTAAATCTGATTGCACTTCAAGTAATCTTCCTTCTAATAATTCTCTTCTTACCGTTGATCTGGGAATAAAAGAGACTCCTAAACCTTCTTCAATAAATCTTTTTGTAATATGAACTTGGGAAACTTTCATCGTTTTTGCTGATGGATGCATATACGTTATTCTTTTTAACAGCTTCTCCCAATACTCTGGGTGATTGTGCGTAAGCAAATGATATTGGTTAAATAGCTCTTCTTCCGTGATTGGAGGAGCAAATTCAGGGTCCATTCCATCATGTGGTGCCACTAAAATAACTTCATCTTCATAGATGATTTCATTTGTTAATTGGGGGTTAAAGCTTTGCATGCATGAAAGCCCAATATCGACCTCCTCGTTTATGACTACTTCCTCAATATCCCTAGACTCTAATATGATAACGGAAATCTCGATATTGCTATGCTTTAATAAATACTGCTTTAGAACATACGGCAAAATCGTATCAGCAATGAGTGGTGAGATCGCCATTCGAAAGGTCGATTTATATCCTTGTGCCATCGAATGTAACTTTTTACCTCCTTCTTGATAAACCTTAAGGAGCTTCCGAGCAGTTTCTAAATAACATCTACCTTCTTCTGTAAGACTTACCCTTTTATTTGTTCGGTTAAATAATAGAATACCAAGCTCTTTTTCCAATTGTTTAATATGAACCGTAACAGACGGCTGCGAAATATACAGGACTTCGGCAGCTTTCCGAAAGTTCTGCTGTTCTGCAACGGTGACAAACGTTTTTATCCAAGAAAATTCCATAATTGCCCCCTTTGATTAATAAAATTAATCATTATATTTAAATATAATTAATTTTCTGGATTGATTTTATTTTATACAATAAAAGTAAGAAAAGAAAGGGAGTTGAGAAAATGATTTATCACGGTTTAAAAGGGATTACTTGTATAGAAACAGCTATTAGTCACATTGATGGGCAAAATGGGAAGCTTATTTATAGAGGATATGATGTTAAAGAACTTGTTCAAAAGCAAACATTTGAAGAAACCGCTTATTTGTTATGGTATGGAAGCTTGCCTAACTCACAACAATTACATCAACTTTCCGAGCAATTTAAGTCCAATAGAAAACTACCAACCTATGTAAAAAAAATGATTCACTCCCTTCCAGTCAATATGGACATGATGAGCGTTATCCGAACAACGATTTCCAGCATGGGTAACAATAACATGACTTGGAAGCCTACCATCGATCAAGCGATTACCTTAACAGCACTGATGCCATCAATCATTGGATACAGAAAGAGTGTACTAGAAAACAAGAGCTTTGATGAGAATGCAGCTAAAGAGCTTAACCATGTTGAATATTACCTCTTTATGTTAACTGGAGCTGTTCCTCCAAAAGTGCATGTCGAGGCACTTGAAACTTACATGTTACTTACACTTGAGCATGGTTTAAATGCCTCTACTTTCTCAGCTAGAGTAACCGCATCGACTGAATCTGATATGGTATCTAGCTTAACATCTGCTATTGGAACAATGAAAGGTCCATTACACGGAGGGGCTCCTATGGGAGTGATTTCTTTATTAGATGAAATCGCAGCTAGCCAGAGCGCAATAAAAGTAATTTCTGAAAAAGTGATGAATGGCGAACGACTAATGGGGTTTGGACATCGTGTATATAAGACGAAGGATCCTAGAGCTATTTCCCTGAAAAAAGTTCTATTACAAATGTTAGGAGAAGATCAATGGTTAGACTTAGCTATTGATATCGAAGAAACAGCGATTAGTGTATTAAATAAGTTAAAGCCTGGTCGATCTTTATATACGAACGTCGAATTTTATGCAGCAGCTATTATGAAAGCTATTGATATGCCACCTGCTTTATTTACTCCAACATTTACCGCAAGTCGAGTCGTTGGTTGGACGGCACATATTCTAGAGCAATCAGAAAATAACGTCTTATTCAGACCTCAATCTCACTATACTGGGGAAACAATCAAACAGTAATACTCTTGGTTACAATAAAAATAATATGAAAGAAGCGGTGGTAGAAGATCATAGGCCTAATTTTTCCCGTTAAATGGGAAAGACTAGGCTTTAAAAGTGCAAAATCGTGTTATCGTGACAAAAAAACATTGAATCCCTATCAAATATTAAGTAAACTAGTAATAAGGTCATCTGATGACCTTATTACTAGTTGTGTAATGTAATCGCTTTATTGGGAGAGAGGGGTTTGATGTATTTACTAGTTGCATTAAGTGCAATCATTGCACCGTTTATTTTTCTTGTTATTTTACGATTTCCAGCTACTAAAGGGATGACATGGAGTGCACTCATCGTTATATTGTTTGCGATTTCTGTATGGGGAATGGAAGGGAAGATTATTATTTCTTCTATCCTTCAGGGGACACATAAAACGCTTACGATCTTATGGATCTTATTTGGTGCATTAGTGTTATTAAATACACTACGAAATACTGGGGCAGTTGATCGGATTAATCAAGGTTTTCAAAACATCTCTGGGGATATGCGCGTGCAGGTTATTATCGTGGCTTTTTTGTTTGGATCTCTTATTGAAGGGGCAGCAGGATTTGGGACTCCAGCGATGGTAACAGGGCCATTGATGATAGCATTAGGATTTCAGCCGTTGGCAGCAGCAACCTTAGCTTTAATTGCAGATAGTTCTGCCGTAGCATTTGGTGCTGTGGGAACTCCTGTAGCTGTGGGGTTAAGTAATATCCCGAACGCGAATTCTACCTTCTTTCAAGAGATAGGAATAAAGATAACAACACTTGATATATTTGCGGGAACCTTTATCCCGTTTATGTTAATCGTGATTATGACTGTATTTTTTGGAAAAGGTAAAGGTTTCAAGGATGCATTTCCTATGTTGCCATGGACATTGCTCATAGGTATAACCTATACAGGATCTGCCTTATTATATGCTGTAACATTTGGGCAGGAATTTGTAGCAATTTTAGCGTCATTGACCGCATTAATAGTAGCTACTTTAACAGCTAAAAAAGGGTGGTTATTGCCGAAAAATAAATGGCAGGATGCGTTACAAGAAGGATTTGAACCTTCTACTAAGAAGTCAGAAATGGGTATAGTTGCTGCATGGTTTCCGTACATCATCGTTGTAGCTTTATTATTACTAACTCGTATCGTACCTTGGCTAACAGAATTTACACAAACGGCGATTGATCTCTCGTGGACGACTATTTTTGGAATAGCGGGAATTGAGTCAAGTTGGGAGTTCTTGTATTCGCCAGGGACAATCCTAGCTATTGCGGCAATGCTATCTGTTATTATTCATCGTAATAAACTTCGAACCTTTATGGATGCTTCCAAGCAATCCTTATCAACGATGAAAACGACAGCAATATCATTAATAACGACGCTTGCGATGGTTCATGTGTTTACAAACTCTGGCTTAAATGTAAATGATTTAGTGAGCATGCCACAATATATAGCAGAATCATTTGCGAGTTCACTTGGGTCTATTTGGTTTTTAGTAGCACCATTTTTAGGTGAACTCGGAGCGTTTATTACTGGTAGTGCAACTGTTTCAACGCTTACATTTTCTCCGATCCAATTCAATGTAGCAAATCAGGTTGGATTAGATGTAAACGCTGTCCTTGCAGCGCAAGTAATTGGAGCTGGAGCTGGTAATATGATCTGTGTTCATAATGTCGTTGCAGCCAGTGCTGTTGTTGGATTATCAGGGAAAGAAGGAGAAATAATACGAAAAACATTGGCACCAGCAATCATCTATGGGTTACTAGTGGGTGCCGCTAGTTTTATCATGCTTCAATTGTTCTAACATTACCTTATATCTAGCTTGGTCAGCTTTTCAAAAGCATAGCTATCCAGTAAAATGGGTTCAAATGATGAGGAGCTGAAAGCATGGAATATAAACGTATAAAAACTAAGAAAATCTACGAGCAAGTAGCTGATTCTTTAATAGATATGATTAAAAGTGGTCAATTAAAGCCAGGTGATAAGCTAGACTCGGTTGAACAACTAGCGAAAAATTTTGATGTGGGGCGGTCAGCGATACGTGAAGCACTAAGCGGTTTGCGGTCAATGGGTCTAGTTGAGATGCATCAAGGTGAGGGGACATATGTAAAAACGTTTGATCCTAGGCGATTTACCTTACCAGTAAGTACTGCATTTTTAATGAAACAAAACGATGTAAAAGAATTGTACCAGGTCCGAAAGATTCTTGAAGTAGGTACAGCAGGTTTTGCTGCTAGCAGTTATCAGGAAGCTGATCTAATCCAAATGCAAAAAGCATTAGATGTGATGAGAAATGCAAAGGGAAATGATGTCTTAGCAGAAAGTGCTGATACTGATTTTCATATAGCTATTGCACAAGCTACACACATGGATCTGTTAATAAACTTAATGGGAAGTGTTTCTGAATTGATGTCCGAGACAATTCGTGAGGCACGTCGTCTTCTGCTTTATTCGGAAGATCGAGCAGATGCATTATTAGCAGAGCATGAACGAATTTATCAAGCAATAAAGAACAGACAGCCTGATAGAGCCAGAGATTATATGTATGATCATTTAGAGAAGGTCGAAAAACTGTTATTTAAAAATCTTGATTTGGATTAAGAATAGCCTCGGTCATAGAGAAAATAGTTAGAGGTGAAAGATAATGAGAGTATCATTATTCATTACTTGTGTAAGTGATATTATCTTTGCTGATGTTGGTAAAAACACGGTAGAAATTCTAGAAAGAGTGGGATGTGAAGTAGATTTCCCTGCCGCCCAGACATGCTGTGGTCAGCCTGCTTATAATAGCGGCTATTTGCAAGAAGCAAAAAAATCAATGAAACAAATGATGCGAGCATTCAAAGATTCGCAGTATGTTGTAGGCCCGTCAGGTTCTTGTGTCGGTATGCTTAAAGAATATCCTGCTATTTTTAAGGGAGATCCAGAATGGGAACAAACAGCCATTGAACTAGCTCACAAGAGCTATGAAATCACTCAATTTTTGGTAGAAGTTTTAGGTGTAACAGACTTGGGTTCAACATTTAAAGGAAAAGTTACCTACCATCCATCTTGCCACATGACGAGGTTATTAGGAGCGAAGGATGCCCCGCAAACACTCTTAAAAAACGTTAAGGGTGTGGAGTTTATTGAACTACCGGTTAAAGAGGACTGTTGTGGCTTTGGTGGGACATTCGCAGTTAAAAACCCTGAAATCTCTGGAGAAATGGTAAAAGAGAAATCGCGGCATGTTTCAGAAACAAAAGCTGAATATCTAGTCGGCGGAGATATGGGTTGTCTAATGAATATTGGTGGAAGAATGCGGCGAGAGGGGAAGGACGTGAAAGTAGTTCATATTACAGAAATTTTAAATACGCATGAGCAAGGGGGAGGAATAGCATGAGTATAAAAATTGGAGATGCTTCGTATAAAGATCGTGTTAATAAGGGAATCGAAAATGATTTTATGCGTCAAGCTGTTTCTTCTGCCCAAGGACGTTTTCGATCAGGCCGGTTGTCACAAGCAGAAGAGCTTGGTAATTGGGAAGAATGGAGGCAGCTTGGTTCGGAAATTCGTACACATACGTTAGAAAACATTGATTATTATTTGCAGCAGTTAAGTGACCAAGTGGCTAAACGCGGTGGAAATGTATTTTTTGCAGAAACAGCAGATGAAGCAAATGACTACATTGAAAATGTGGTGAAAAAGAAGAAAGCAAAAAAAGTTGTCAAGTCGAAATCAATGGTTACTGAGGAGATTGGTCTGAATCATAGCCTAGAAAAGATAGGGGTAGAGGTAGTTGAGTCAGATTTAGGAGAGTGGATCCTGCAATTAGACGAAGATCCACCATCACATATAGTTACACCTGCATTGCATAAAAATAAAGAACAAATTCGCGAAACCTTTATAAAGAAACGTGGTTATGATAAATCAGATTCACCTGAAGAATTAGCAGCCTTCGCACGTGAACAGCTGCGAAGGGATTTTCTTTCCGCAGATGTAGGAATTACAGGCTGTAATTTTGCGATCGCAGAATCAGGTGCTATCACACTAGTAACTAATGAAGGTAATGCTCGAATGGTAACGGCCCTTCCCGATACACAAATTACGGTAATGGGAATGGAACGAATCGTCCCAACATGGGAAGATATGGAGGTACTAGTTAGTTTACTTACAAGGGCTGCTGTCGGTCAGAAGTTAACTAGTTATGTCACTTCATATACCGGCGCTAGGCTTGAGGGTGAAATTGATGGACCAGATGACTATCATTTGGTTATTGTTGATAATGGACGATCGAAAATATTAGGAACCGAGTTTCAATCGGCGTTACACTGTATTCGTTGTGCTGCATGTATTAACGTTTGTCCGGTTTATCGTCATGTTGGTGGACACGCATACAATTCGATTTATCCTGGTCCAATTGGTGCTGTACTAACACCATTACTGGATGGTTATGAAAATCACAAGGAATTGCCATACGCGTCGTCGCTTTGCGCAGCTTGTACAGAGGCCTGTCCAGTCAAGATACCGCTACATGAGCAGTTAATTCGTCATCGTCAAATTATAGTGGAAAAGGAAAAGAAATCCCCATTAGCGGAAAAAGTCATGATGAAGGGATTTGCCCAATGGGCATCTAATCCAGCGGCATATAAATTAAGTACGAAAATGGCTCGAACAGCATTGCGGCCTTGGACTAAAGATGAAAATATCGAAAATGGCCCTGGACCATTAAAAGGATGGACAAATGTTAGAGATTTTCCAGCGCCCCCCAAACAATCGTTTCGCGCTTGGTGGAGTAATCGTCAGAAAGAAGGTGAGGCATAATGGCAATCCATAATCGAGATAAGTTTTTAAATAATCTAGCTAATAACCTTGGACGTCCTCGCCGAACAGATGAAGTGATAAGACCAACCTATAGCGTTCAACCACAATATGAGGTGTTAAACGGATATTCGACGGAAGACCTTATTCTTGTTTTACAGGAACAATGTAACGTCATTCATACGGATTTTATTCAAACAGAGCGGAATAAATTAGCTAATGTGTTAAAGGAGACAATTAATCGTTATGAAGGGAAATCGATTATAGCTTCAAATGATAAGCGCAACAAAATTTACGGTTTGGACGAGATATATGAACAGTTTAATCAAGAACTAGATGTTCATATATGGGATCATACGATAGGTGAAGAAAATCAAAGAATTGCGGAGCGGGCGGATGTAGGTATCTCTTTTAGTGATATAACATTGGCAGAGTCTGCAACTATAACCTTATTAAATAATAAGAATAATGGGAGATCTATTAGTCTGCTGCCGAAAACATATATTGCTATAATACCGAAAAATACAATTGTGCCAAGGATGACTCAGGCTGCTAAACGGCTTCACGAAGCTACTATACAAGGAGAAGACGTGCCTTCTTGTGTAAGTTTTGTTTCTGGACCTAGTAATAGTGCTGATATTGAGATGAACTTAATTGTGGGTGTTCATGGTCCAATTAAGGCAACCTATATCGTTGTTGATTGATAGTATCCAAATAAACTTCTCTTTAGATGGTCAACTAGATGACTTGCTATTGGGAAGTTTTTTATTTTTAAATTATACACAGGCTAAATAAAGAAGAGCTAATTTATCCACATATAACTGGTAGTAAGACCCAATTCCAGTAATAAATAAAAATTGATATTTGGTAAATGAGGGATCGAATTCCAGTAAATGTATAGTTTGTTCAATGGCCTTTAAGTCAGAACCTTGTGTTACTAATAATCAGTGGGGGATAAACTAACCCCCCACATGATTAAAGTGTCAATTTAGTTATACTGTGTTAAAAGCACTGGAATGATTCAATTCGGTCTAGATCAATACCAAAGTATACCCATCCAAACCCGGTCCATCGGAAGCCAGCTATAGAGTTTCTACCTACAAAAGTTGGATAAAACCAAAAGGAATCTCGTCTTAACCAGATATACGTGTACCGGTATAAGCAGAAGCGAATTCCGCCTGGATCAATTGCAAAGGTCTTTGCCTGTGTTTTTTGTGGCACAAATGATGGGGGCGGTGATGTTGGTGCTTGACCAGGCCCTCCACCAGGCCCTCCAGGGAACCCGGGCATTCCAGGAGGTCCTCCGCCAGGCCCCCCAGGGAATCCAGGCGTTCCAGGAGGTCCTCCGCCAGGTCCCCCAGGGAATCCGGGTGGTCCAGGAGGTCCGCCACCAGGTAAAACAGGACCGATTATTTCACTTATATTAGGTAGGTTAAATACTCTTTGGTCATCGTTATATGCGTGTTCATCGTTATAAGGATACATAAAAAATCTCCTCCTCTAAAAAATCTTTCCCTTCACTATATGGGGCAATCGTCTAATTTGCTATTCGTATTTCCCATAATGGGCGGATAGCGATGTAGGTTTATTACACAAATATAAATAAAAATTAATTATTGAATCCTTGCTTATGTCAAAGCTGCATGTTAGTATTATTTTACTTATAGTGAATGTTCTTTGAACACTCATCTAATGAACGGGGGTTTTACTGAAATGATGAATGATCAATTCCGAATTACTTGTTTAACTAAATAACATGCTATTTGTGTGGCATCTATCGGGATTGGTCTACCTGTTTCAATAAAACTATAAAGAAAATGGGGAGGGAATTCTTCTCTCTCTTTTTTGTTGGTAATTTTTGTAATTTTCAGGTTAGCCAAGCCTCTCCTGCTATAGTTGCTAGATAAAGTGCGAGATATTTATTAGAAAGGAGCTTCAAATTGAATAAAAATAACGGTACAAATTATGAATATTTAGCTGATGATCCTAATTTTAAGGTTATGCCGATCATGTTATCGTTAATTATTGGTGCTTTTTTTGCCATTCTAAACGAAACGTTATTAAATATCGCTTTAACCACATTAATGGGGGAATTTCATGTATCTTTACCAACCGTTCAGTGGATGGCTACAGGATTTATGCTTGTTATGGGAATCGTTATTCCTGCCTCAGCTATATTATTACAATGGTTTTCAACACGGCAATTATTTCTAGGAACAATGCTTGTGTTTACGTTGGGAACAACAATATGTGCATTAGCACCAACCTTTCCGATCTTATTAACGGGAAGGCTTATTCAAGCAGCTGGTACAGGTTTATTAATGCCAGTCATTTTCAACGTATTTTTACTTGTGTTTCCTCCACATAGACGTGGAAAGGTGATGGGGCTTGTCGGTCTGGTTATTATGTTTGCGCCAGCAATAGGGCCAACATTGTCAGGGATCATCGTAGAATATCTCGGATGGCGTTTCTTATTTATTTGTGTCATTCCATTTGCTTTATTTTCTGTTGCATTTGCTTATAGATATTTAGTAAATGTATCAGAAGTTACTAAACCAAAAGTTGACGTACGATCACTTGTGTATTCAACAATTGGTTTTGGTTCACTAGTTTATGGATTTAGCTCAGCAGGAAAAGGAGAGGCTGGCTTTTTAAGTCCTAATGTCTACACATTTATTATCCTTGGTGTAATAGGAATCACGTTCTTCTCATTAAGACAATTTAAATTAAAAGATCCAGTCATGGATTTACGTGTTTTTAAATATCCGATGTTTACACATGGAATATTGATGTTTCTAATCATTATGATGACTATGTTTTCGTCAGAAATCATATTACCTGTGTTCATGCAAGGCCCGTTAGCATTATCAGCGGCTACAGCTGGCTTATTACTTTTACCTGGAAGCATTCTGAATGGACTTATGTCACCTGTTATGGGGCATCTATTTGATAAATTCGGTCCAAGATTATTAATGATACCTGCTTCGATTGTATTAAGTGGAACAATGTTTATGATGAGTAGACTTCATGCTGATACAGAACCATGGATGATTATTATTGGGTATATTCTATTGATGCTTACGGTATCAGCTATTATGATGCCTGCTGAAACAAACGGTTTAAATCAACTTCCAAAACGATTATATCCGCATGGTACCTCAGTAATGACGACCTTACAGCCAGTAGCAGGTGCCATCGGTGTTTCTGTCTTCATTAGCATTTTAAATGCAAGACAAAATCATTTTTTAGGTCAATCTAAAAACCCAGATGACCCAGGTACAATTAGTGATGCAATGGTAGCTGGAGTAGAGCTAGTCTATTTCATTGCTTTTGCTATTTCAATTATTGCCGTTATCTTGGCTTTTCTAGTATACCGTGCCGTTCCAAGAGATCAGGATAAACAAGAATTAGAACAGCCTGAAGAGAATTAAATCATTAGCGAGGCTGGGACAAAACACAACTTCTTTACTCAAAATACGAATAATCTGGTTATCAATAGGAGTATCATCGCCGCACCGTGAAAACATACGCGCTTTCCGCAGGCATGGCCTCAGCTAACTTGGTAAAGAAAAACACATTACCACGTGGATCTTCAGACTCGTGCTGTTCCCGCCGGACTCTCGCTTATTTTAGGTACTAAATGAATGATCCTAATCAAAAAAACGAACAATAATTAATTTCAACTAATTAGGTGTTCGTTTTTTATTGTTTCTTTATTTTTTTATCAGTCTTTTTTTAATGTAGGAGGTTGAAAAATTACTTTGACAGATAGAGTAATTTATCGTATGATTACTCTATCAGATAGAATAGTTGTAAAATAAGGAAGTGTGATAATGATAAGAAGTGATATTATTCGTGGTCACTTGGAATCGATAATTTTACGTTTAGTCTGTGAAGAGGATCGCTATGGCTATGAAATATCGAAAGAGATCAGTTCCAGAACAGATAACAGATTTCAAATAAAGGAAGCTACTTTATATGCAGTTTTTCAGCGACTGGAAAAAAAGGATCTAATTGAGTCCTATTTTGGGAGTGTTTCCCGAGGTGGAAAACGAAAGTATTACCGCATAACGACTCTTGGAAAAGCTTATTTAAAAGAAACTGTTCAAGAATGGAAGGAAACAAAGGAAATTATTGATTTATTTATGGAGGGATTAAATTGAAAGAAATTATTGGATATGTTGAGGAATTATTTAAAAACATTCCTGAAAGTGAACAAAAAAACGCAGTTATGCAAGAAATAACCCAAAACCTTGAAGAAAAGGTCTGGGATTTGATGGAACAAGGAAAGGCAGAGGAGGATGCGATAAATAAAGCTATTGTTGATTTTGGGGATATTGAAGATTTAAAGCAAGAATTAAGCGCAAAACAACCTGTGAAGAGGAATTTGCCTAAGCTTAATTTATGGTATTCCATATGGAGTAGTCTTCTGATTATTTCCTTGTTCGTATTTATTAACTTTTACTACACACCAGATATCATTTGGTTTGTATATCCAACATTTGCAGTACTTTGGTGGCCGCTAACAATGTACTTTTCTTGGAAGCGTAAAAAGTGAGGAGGAACACAATGTGAAAAAAATTGATTTGGCTTTTTTAGTTACAGGCTCAGTAATGACAATTATTTTTCTATTTATTGTAAATATGTTAACAAGTGTAGAACATATTTGGTTTATGTACCCAGCCGTTGTAATGTTAGTTTTCCCGTTAGGGTTGTATTGCTATAAGCAGAAGAAACAGACGTTATTTGCTATTATTACTAGTACATTACTATTAATTCTTCTCATCATTGAGAACATAAGAAGTACTCCTACGTATCCATGGGTTTCGTATACAGTTATTCCGTTGGTTTACTGGCCGATTCTTGTGTTCTTAGGGGCTAAAGCCAAGACATTACGAGTTGCAGTTGTTGGTAGTGGCGTTGCTATTCTTTATTATTTTTTACTAAACGTAATAGTCTCTCCGCATACTCCTTGGGTTATATTTCCCGCCTTTGCTGTATTATGGTGGCCGCTATCTGTGTATCATGTGAGAAGAAGTACGTATTTTACTTTTTCACTCCATGCGTCATTACTTCTTTGTTTATTTTTTATAATGGTAAATATTATTTACTCACCAGGTACCATTTGGGCCATTTATCCGATTTTCGCCATTCTTTGGTGGCCATTAAGCCTGTATTTTTTTGTATATAAACGGAATACGGAATCATGAATCAAGCGTGTAAACAGCCGCTGAATGGTGCTTCAATACAGCAACAAATAGTTTAGAACTAGAAAAGCAGGATGGATTCGAATGTTACCAAAACATTTCGAATGATAGTTCTGCTTTTTTTTACTGAAATTCTTTGTTCCAGTTCTTTTTGTTTGGATATAGCGATTGGTAACCTGTATTTAGAATTTAAATATGCTGTTAATTAATTTTTCTATTGACTCTAACGTTACGTTATACTTTATAGTAAGTTTACAGGGAGGTTAACAGCTATGAAAGTAAAGGAAGTAGCTGATTTGGTTGGGATTAGTGTGCGCACACTACATCATTATGATGAAATTGGGCTATTGACTCCCGAACAAACAACCGAATCAGGATATCGCATTTATTCAGAGAATGATCTAGAACGTTTGCAGCAGATTTTATTTTTTAAGGAACTTGATTTTTCTTTGAAGAAAATTAAAGAAATTATTGACAGCCCTTCTTTTAATCAAGCTGAGGCCTTAGAGATGCATCGCAAAATGCTGCTTGATAAAAGGAGGCGAATCAATACAATGATTGGAACGATTGATAAAACATTAAAGTATAAAAAAGGAGAGATTGTAATGAGTAATCAAGAAAAATTTGCCGGATTTGACTTTAGTCATAATCCTTATGAACAGGAAGCGCGAGAGCGTTGGGGGGATAAAGCAGTTAATAAATCGAATGCAAAACTTAATAGCTTCACAAAAGCTGAAAAAAAAGAGTTTGAGGAAACGTTCCATGCGATTTATCGTAAATTAGCCGAAGTTCGTCATGAAGATCCTGCCTCTGAAATTGCTCAAGAACGAATTGCTGAATGGTATCAATTCTTAAATCGTATAGGAACGTATTCACTAGAAGCTTTTAAAGGACTAGGCCAACTATATGTAGATGATGAACGTTTCACAAAAAATATCGATCAATATGGTAATGGTTTAGCTGTATTCATGCGAGATGCGATGACTGCCTATGCTGATAATCTTCAATAAATAGAAGGAGGCAGGAATGCTTCAGTCTCTTTTCGGTTAATCATGCTGAAGTTTTTACGAACAGTTTATTATCTATAGAGCTATGTGCTTATTCCCTTGCAGTCGTTATGGTAGTTCTAAAGGCTACTTTATGTAATAGGATTGCTACTATATTACCAAAATTCTGATTTTTATATACAATTAGAGAGTGACAGTGTATAGTAAAATGTAGATAGATTATTATAAAAGGAGTAGTGATAAAACAATGAAAAAGTTATTGCTGGGTAGTTCCATTCTTACCATGCTTCTTTTCTCGTCTATTTCAGCATCGGCAGCAGTGTCACCAGATTCCGGTGTGAATGGGTGTAAAGCGGGGAGTAAACACCATTGTAAGCGATATGAACTATAGATTTATGTTGATGAGCCTGTAGCTTGGAGCTACGGGTTCTTTTTATTCAAGTGGATAAATATGGGCGTGTTGAGCCGCGGCCAGCTTCAGCGACCAGAAACGATGCGACTTCACGAATCGCTCTAATCTAAGTCATTATTGGCTCGGAAGCTCACCATGATTCTTTCTCTCGCTCCAGTCGCTACGTTTCTAATCGGGCGCTTTGCTTTTATTCGTATAAAGAGTCGCAGGATTGACGAAAAAGCAAGCGTAAAAAAAGCTGTGCCGATTGTTTTTTATTGGGCACAGCTTTAATTGTTTTGTGTGCTATTTCTGCACTCTTTGAATATAGATTGTTACTACTATAATTGTAGAACAGCTTTATTAATATCTTCTGCAAGGGTTATAGCGGATATGATCGCAACCCCATCCGCTCCCGCTTGGATAACAGAAGCTGCATTGTCTGTAGTGATACCACCTATACCCACAATTGGCAGGGAGGGATAAGCTTGTTTAATATCTTTTATCCAATTCGGTCCAATCGCTGATTTAGCATCCTCTTTTGTTGTAGTAGAAAATATTGGCCCCACTCCTAAATAGTCAACAGAGGAAATGGGACTATTTACTAATTCTGTTTTATTTGATACAGAAAGGCCGACCCATTTATTTGGAAAACGCCTACGTAATTCCAGAGCAGATACATCATCCTGACCAACATGGATACCATCTGCATCTAATATTTCAGCAAGTTCTATGTCATCGTTAACGAAGAAAGGTATACGATAGTTTTGACAGATATTCCGAAGTTGTTTTCCTAAAATAAATTTTTTATAACCAGTTAATGACCCGTTTCCTTTTTCTCTAAATTGAAATGCTGTTATACCAGCTTTTACTGCTTGTTCCAAAATATGCTTTGGATCGTTATGGCAGTTCTGACTACCCATAATAAAGTATTTTCTTAGAGCATCCTTTAGCTGCAAAGATTAATTAACTCCTTTCAATTGATCTAAGTCTTTGGAAAGGGCGTCTATAAATGCTGGTAAGAAGCTTCCAGGACCAAGCACATATTCTTGAGAAGCCGCGTGTTCAGCAGCAAGTCCATAAAACTGTACTGCTGCCAATGCCTTAGCTTCTAGAGCATGATTAGTTGTTAAGCATGCAGTTAGAATAGCTCCTAATAAGCAGCCTGCACCAGTAATTTTTTCTAGCCATACATGACCAGTCGTGTTGTGAATTATTTTCCCTTCACTGTAAATTACATCCGTCTCACCAGTAACTACAGCAGTTGTATGATAGGCTTTGGCAACTTTAACGGCAATTTCTTCTAGATTACCGTCCCCAATTGACTCAACACCTTTTGTTTTCCAAGGGATCTCCACAAGCTGTGCCATTTCGCCAGCATTACCTTTGATTGCGGTAAACTGTACTTCGTGTAGCAAATGCTTTACAGCTTCTTGGCGAAAGGTTGTAGCCGCTACGCCAACTGGGTCAAGTACGACAGGGATACCTTTTTTATTTGCGGCTATTCCTGCTAGTTTCATAGCTGATAGCTCGTTTAAAGTTGTTGTACCAATATTAATAAGTACACCATTCGCAGCGGTAGCCATTTCTTTAGCCTCTTGTTCTGCTTTTGCCATTATCGGTGCTCCACCAAAGGCTAACAGACCATTAGCTGTAAAATTCATGACTACTTCATTGGTTAAGTTATGGATCAATGGTTTTTGTTCTCTAACTGCTTGAATAATGGATTGTGTCATTGTTCCACCCTTTCTTTGCGTACCGCCCAATGATTTGTAGGTCCGTTACCGGCACCAAGTGAAAAGGAGTATTGAATAGCAGCTGTTACATACTGTTTCGCCTGCTTTACAGCTTCGTAAAGTGGTAGACCTTTACTTAGATGAGCAGTAATTGCCGCTGAATACGTACAACCTGTACCATGTGTATTCTTTGTTTGAAACCGCTCTGCTTCGAACGTGTAAAGCTTATTCCCATCATATAAATAGTCGACGGCTTTACCTTGCAGGTGGCCACCTTTAACAAGTGCTGCGCGTGCTCCAAAGCTTTTGACGATCTCGAAAGCCGCTTCTTGCAAATCACTTGTATTATCAATAGATTGTCCTGTAATATACTGTGCTTCAGGAATATTAGGAGTAACTACAGTCGCTAATGGTAATAGCTGCTGTTTGAGAAACGATCGAGCATCTTCCGATATTAATGGATCGCCACTAGTTGCAACCATGACAGGGTCCATGACATAGTTCACAACTGATTTGGACAAGTGCTCTGCAATAACCTGCATCATATCTTTGTTCGCAATCATACCTGTTTTTATGCTATGCACAGGCATATCTGATATAACTGAGTTTAGTTGCTCATTTATCATCGTAACAGGTAGATGGTGTACGTTTTGCACACCGGTTGTATTTTGTGCCACAACAGAGGTGATTACAGACATTCCATATACGGTTAGTTCTTGAAATGTTTTTAGGTCTGCCTGTATGCCAGCACCGCCACTCGGATCTGTTCCAGCAATAGTCAGCGCGCAAGGTATGCTAGCCATTAGCTGTTCACCTTTTCTGCGTTTGGCCATGATTCACATGTGTAGGCCATTTCCCAGAATTTAAGCTCCAGCTGGCAGCTTTTTCGAAAAGCTTCTCTAATGAGATCTTTTTCATCCTTGGCAGCATTTTCTGCAAGTATATCCAACCGTTTTCTCAATTCAAAGGTGGTATTATCTACATCACCACTTGCATAGAAACTAATCCAATCGTAAAAAGGGTGATCTTTATTAGGATTATACTGCTCCATTAATTCCCTACCAATTTCTAAGTATGTCCAAGGGCATGGAAGTAGAGCTCCTAGTATCTCACTAGACGTTCCCATTTGTGCATGATACATCATATGTTTAATGTAATGATCTGCAGTAGGTGGCAAAGGGTGTCCTTGTAAGGACGCATAGTCCACACCGATATGATTGCAGAAGTTATGATGTGGGTGGATTTCATCGTTTAATATAAAATTTATTTGATCAAAGAAATAAGCAATATCATCACGTTTCTTTGATTTGGATAGCGCTATTCCATAAATTTGCATAAAGGCATTTAAGTATTCAAAGTCCGCTTTAATATAATGTGCGAGCGCATCTTTAGAAATCTCGCCAGTCCCTATCCCCTGAACAAAGGGATGATTAAAAATAAGCTGGAAAATATCATTGTTTTCTTCTCTTAATTGATCAGTGAAATTCATATTTAGCCTCCTTCTATTATGGGAAGCCACTAGAGGTGTAAAAGTAGATAAATAGAGGATAATAATATGTTCCCCACTACTTTCCTGCGCTGGTATTATCCAGATCAGGTTCAAAGGGACAAAGGAAAAGTCCTTATCTCAGCAACAAAGCGCCCCTAGTAGTTTCCTTGTACGCGTATCGTATCTTCTTGCTTTACTCGTAATAAAATGAACCAGCCAATAAATGCGCCAGTTATGCTACTTACCAAAAACGATGGCATGAAAATGAAAGCGCCAGCAGCACTGTCCATAAACAATTTAGCAAATGGAACCGCTATGAATGATCCGATAATACCAGTACCAATGCTTTCTCCGATCACAGCCCACAGCTTTCTACCAAACCACTGATAAAAAAGCCCAGCAAGGAAAGCACCAACCATTGCTCCCGGAAAAGCAAGTAATGTACCAATCCCCAGCATATTTCGTAAAATTCCAATCATAAAAGCTATGACTACGGCTGGACCAGGTCCCAGTATTACTGCCGCCATTACATTTACTGCGTGCTGCACTGGATACGCTTTAGCAATTCCAGCAGGAAACCATAAGAATTGTGCTCCTAATGTTCCAATTGCTACGAAAATTGCCATCAATGTTAATACGTGCGTTCTTCTCACTTATTCCCTCCTTTCTATAAAAAGTGAGCATAGGACAACAATAGGAATTACCGACAATATGCGGTATAGCTTACGTCCTACACGCCTCTCCCCAGTAGCTATGGATGCTAAAGGTAGACAGCAAAGCATAATATACATCCACTCTGTTCTTATGAAAAAAACCAGATCCTCCATGGACCTGGCTTTGTGTAAGAAAATAGAAAGACGTTGCGTCTACTACTTCCCTCCGCTGGTATTAACCAGATCAGGTCCATAAGAGTTAGAAACGTCACGTGTTTCCTCTCAGCCCACATATTGGGCACCCCTAGTAGTTAAGTAACTTGTGAATTTAATTATGCTTTCAGCAACTAACAGAATCAAGCATAACAAATATATTGTTATTTGTCATGGGAAAAAAGGAATATAGCGTCTACCATTTAAAGCGCCTTTTTTTAATAGGCTTATTTGATAGGTTATCATCTATTATTTTATTTATGTTTATATGATAATGGTGGAATTAGTGATCCATAGAAATAAATGCCCTTACAGCTTAGTAAATGTAGCATATGGTAAATAGAAATTTATTATAGAAAGGATGAATCTAATTGGCACTTACTCCTTCTAAAATTAAACAAGTACTTCTAAATTTAATAAATGAACAAGTTCAAATTACTACTGCTTTTGGAATGGTAACGGGAACAGTTGATCAGGTTAAGAATGATTATACTGTCATTATCGAGGGATCTGGCGACCAAGTTTTGGTGAGACTGTATAAAATTGAGCTTATTAGTGAGCTATAAAGGAGGAATATAGATGTTCCAAATAAATCTTTTTGCCGAACTTTTAACGCGTATAGGCTCTGATGCTGAAATAGCTACTGATAATAATTTAATAGAAGGTACGCTTCTAAAGGTAACTTCACAATTGGTAATCGTTAACGATAATAGTGGTTATGGGCCTCAAGAAATATATATAGCATTTAATGCTATTAATTTTGTACGATTTTCTTAAGAATAATAAAGTTAGGTTTTGTTGGTTTAACAGTATTACTTTTGATTAAAAAGTATAACTTCTCGATTTGAAGGAGTTATACTTTTTTTAGTTATGCACCGTGCATGGATGAAAACTTGGCGTTGAAAGTCTGCTACAAGCTTGGCAGTAGGAACTGTTAGCGCATGGAAATGGCTATCGTGTGGTAGTGACTGAAAGAAGCTGGGCGTAAACTTCTGAACTGACGAACAGAAACTAGACAGAAGGTTTGATTAGTTCAGATAAGTCTGCGACATAAGACAAAGTCCAATACTGCCCATACAGTAAATTTAGCAGTTATATCGGAGGAAAGTTTTCATTCTAACAGGTAGAGATCTTATGAGGGGGCTGTGAGAGTTATAGGATAACGAGCCGATACAACCAAGATGGTGTATCTGATCTGTTAGAGAGGATTCTTTCAAGAAATAATCTCAATTAAGCTTATCTTCAAGTAGTCAGAAATAAAGGTACAACAGGGGGGGCGGGTATGTTGTGTGATCAGATGTATAGGTAAAAGTTATGGTATTGAGCATTAGGGAAATGGCAGAACGAGAGTCTGTCAGGTGAATATTATGGAAACGAAACCATTGAACCACTGAGGAAGTATCGAAAGTGTATAGAAGTCATCAAACTGAGGGGAAGTCATTTACTCAGGATCAGTTCGGAAGAAACCTGTTTACTGTCCGTTCGGTAGAGGGACAGATCCTTATAATACCATGGTGAAGAAAGAGTAGTTTAAGTATCTACAGGATGGTAATAATACAGATTGTCCATGATGTTCCTGTAACAAATCAGTTATAAGGAAATCTCTATCTTCATTACAATAAGGTCTAAGAAGAATTCATAGTAAAGTAGACCAACTGAATTCGGCTCAAATAGGTTAATGACGTTTTTGGTGTTTTTTTATTAGAGGGGACTTGGTACTGAAAAATCAGCATATAATTTCTGAAACAGGCGGAGTAGATTGCCTGTTTCAGAGAATATTTAGATAAACAAAAATTCTTAGAGTTTAGGGGGAAAAAGAACGTATTACATGATTTTAAATTGAATGACTAATAAAGAAGAAACAATTGTTTTAAATTGACCAATAATAACCACACTTAAATAATCCCATTGCGATTTTGGTTTTAACTCTTGTAATGGCGTGGTTTTAATTTTAATAATCATCGGTACCCAAGTTTGAAAATAAATATTTATATGAATGATATGATTAACCAGCGAATATAAATAAAATTAGACACTAATTATTCATACTTTCTAAGACTGGTTGGTATTTGAATTTTCCCTATAAATATTTGTTCTCGTTGTTTATTTTACTAATTTCCTTACTAATTTGATTGGTAATTAATAATGCTTTTATTCCTTCATTTCCTGATACAGAAGGTTCTCTTTTGACCTTAATACAGTTTATGAAATCAGTTAGCTGTACTTGTAGTGGATGTATAGAATCATCCACCTTAATAGTTTTGGTGAGAATAGAGCTTCGTATGTTGATTTCTTTTTTTAATAAATTGACGTCTATAAAAGCATCTTCGGTGAGAATTTGTATGGTTCTAATTTTATTTTTAGATTTAAAACTAGCTGACAGCTTTACGATTGTCTCTTGTGAAGACTTGGCAATGACCACAGCATGCTTAATTGTACCGTCAATTATTTTTCCTAACGCCTTAACTTCCATGAGTTTATCCTTAAGAATCTCTTGCAAAATATAAAGGTCATGGATCATTAAATCCTCTACAACATCGATATTTTTAATTCTTTTATGGTAGGGGCTCATACGCTGAAATTCAATGCCAATTATTTTTTTATTTTCTAATACCTTTAGAAGTTCCTGAATTACGGGATTAAAAAGCTCAATGTGGCCAACTTGAAGTATGACCCCTGATTTTAAAGATTTATAAAGCAAATCTTTTGCTTGTTCTACTGTACTGGTCATAGGTTTTTCTAATAACATGTGTACTTTATTATCAATACACTTTAAACCAATATCATAATGAAACTTAGTTGGGACAGCTATACTAACAGCGTCAACTTCTTTTAAGAGATTATCCAATGATGGGAAAGGCTTCATATTGTATTTTTTAGCAATTTCATTTCTTTTCGTTTCATCTATATCATATATACCTATTAGTTGGCAGTGATGATACATAGACGAATACGTTCGTATATGATTTTCTCCCATATTACCAGTTCCAATTACACCAACTCTCATATAATTCTCCTCACTTTGAATACGAATTATTTACATGTTATGCATTAGCTAGAAAGTGAGGTAGACTGTCATAACGACAAATTTTAAAATTGGCAATTGGCCTGTGCGCGAATGATAGGAAGGAGTGTCAACATGATCAAATTGCTCTTAATTGCAGAAGACACTTCTAAATTGATCAATAGGAATTTTTATTATTTAGAGCAGGAACTTAAAAATATGGTACATTTAACATTATGGAGACAGTCTGGACACATTGACTATATATTAAGGAAACTAGAAACTAGACCCGATTTTATAGTACTTTTAAATGATATTGATCGACATATGTCACCAAAGATAAACGGCCTTGCTCATATTGATATACCAACTGGTTTATTTGTAAATGATGTCCATCGCTTTATAAGCCTTAGACGAAATTTTATTAATAAAAATAATATAGATTACTTGTTTTCTATCATTAGAGATAAATTTTTAACATTATATCCTGAATTTCAAGATAAAATGGAATGGTTTCCGCATTTCGTCAATATAGATGTATGTAAAGACTATAAGTTAAAAAAAGATATCAACTTACTACTGATGGGAGCTGTAAGTGATACGTATCCCTTAAGGCAAAAAATCATAAAGACGTATGAGGGGAATGCTGATTTTATTTATCACAGGCATCCAGGTTATCAAAGTTTCAGAGAAAAAGAACAAGAAAAGATGATGGAGCACAATTATGCAAAAGAGTTGAACAGATCCAAGCTATTTTTTACTTGCCCATCTAGACATAATTATCCAGTTCTGAAATATTTTGAAGCACTTGCTTGTAAAACATTGCTATTAGCCCCTACCTTTAAAGAATTAGAAGATATAGGTTTTACTCCAGGAGTACATTTTGTAGCAATCGATGAAATTAATTTTGAAGAAAAGGCAGCATATTTTTTAGCTCATGAAACGGAACGGAAACAAATAATTGAACAAGGATACCGGTTTATTCATCAACACCATACTGTTCAACACCGAGCACAGCAATTAGTTAAGAAAATAGAAAAGATACTTCAATCACAATAATGGGAGGTTTTTGTTTGTCTTCTATACCTGAAAGCACGCAGATTGGTCATCATGTTACAATTGAGGATGACGTCACAGTTGGAGAGAATGTTGTAATTGGCCATAACTCTGTGATCTTAGAGGGAACAAAAATTGATAACAATGTAACGATTGGCTGTAATTGTGTTCTTGGTATCAAGCCAGCTATTAACCAAAGAATGCGGAAAACGTCGAATATTACCGAGTTAGTAATTAAAGCTGGTACACGGATTGGTCATCTAGTATCTATCTACGCTGGTACTCAAGTTGGCGAAGAGGTATTCATTGGTGATCATGCGAGTATCAGAGAAAATACGATAGTCGGTGATAAAACGGTTATCGGTAGAGCAGCGATAGTTGAACTAAATACACAAATTGGAGACTCTTGTACCATTCAAACAATGGCATATATTACAGGGGATACCATAATAGAAGATAATGTATTTGTTGGTCCCTGTGTATCAATGTCTAATGATAAGTATATGGGAGCGCAAAGTTATAGCTTAAAGGGACCTTTTATTAAAAATGGTGCCAAAATTGGAAATAATGCATCATTACTACCGGGGGTCAATATTGGAAACAACACGATAGTCGGTGCAGGTTCTGTTGTTACAAAGCATTTAGAAAATGGTGTAATAGCCGTAGGCATACCCGCAAAAATAATAGGTTTATCAGAAGAGAGTTGATTTAGATGGATACAAAGCAGATAGAAGATATTATGGTTTTGATGCACAATCAATTCGAAGCAGTTGGGAAGAGAATTGGTAATGAATTTCTAATTCCAATAACTTTACTAGAAAAAGGCTACGGTGTTGAAAAAGAGTGGCTAGAAACAGATAATTTGTTGAAAATTTTCATTACGAAGGCTCGTTATTTAGAAATAGATCAATATGATTATCAAGGTAATTACTTACATTATGACAGAAATCGTGTAGAGAATTGGAATGTCGAATTTATTAATGGTATTCCCAAAACAATTTACACGTATGGAAAATATTTTAATCCGTCTACAATTGCTCAATATGGCCTGCAACATTATAGCATTTATTTAAAAGAGAAGAAATTAGCAAGTAAGCAAAAATTTTTAAAAGTAGCTGATTGGTTTATGCATCATCAAGACGAACAAGGAGGGTGGCCGTATCAATTTGATCTTCACTATTACCCTGATAGGTTAAATAAAATCAAGTCTCCATGGTATTCTGCGATTGGATTAGGTATGGCTATGTCTGTTTTATCTAGGGCTACTGCGCTTACCAAAGATAAAAAGTATGAGCAATGTGCATTAAAAGCCACTAAAATGTTTGAAATTCCTTCAAATAACAATGGGGTGCTAGCTAAGTTTGAAGACAAGTACATGTTTTATGAAGAATGTCCAACAGATCCACCTAGTTTTATTTTGAATGGCTTCATGTTTGCATTAATTGGGTTATATGATCTTTCTAAACAAAGTGGCGATGTGGAAACAAAAAAATTATATCAAGAAGGAATTGTTTCGCTAAAAAGAATGTTACCTTTATATGATTTGGGTTCACGCACTGCTTATGATTTAACGCATTATACAACGGATGGAGGTTATCCAAATGTAGCAAAGTGGGGGTATCATATTACCCATATCCATTTATTAGCTGCATTAAACTCGATAGAGAAGGACGCAAAAATGAACGAAGCATTACAAAGATGGAAAGGCTATTTAGACGGAAAAGTGTCTACTGTATAATTCAAATAAAAGTATACAAATGAATTATTCTCTAAATAGGAAAGAATGTTATAGAAGCTCGATTCTAGGTAGGCTTGTACATCGCAGTGCTCCCCCTATTATGAGATGCGTAAGACAATAGGGGCAGTGCGTCTGTGTTTTCCCCTAAGTTGGGGATATCAAGGGGCTCTGGAATGAAAGATCATCGTTAATCCCGCATATAACTGGCAGTAAAATCCCCACTTCAAGCAATAGTGAAATCGATATGGATAAGTGTGGGATCAACTGCCAGTAAATGTCCGATTGGTTCCAGTGCCTTTAGGTCATACCCTTGTGGTACTAACAATCAGTGGGGGAAAACAAAAACCCCCAACTGATTGAAGTTTTACTTTTATTGTATCTGTATATTTAGTCTCATTTTCTCAGGTTTCTATTTTAAATTAAAAGTCATTCATTAAAATATGGTGAATAGCGTAGGCTGCTTTTCCGTCACCAAACCGTGGAGGAGAATGATTAGGAGTCTTTAGATTCCTGACATTATTTACTATTTGTTTCGTATTATATCCTGCTAGCTGATTCCAGCCGGTCTGTACAGTTTCAATCCACTCTGTTTCCTGCCTTAATGTAATACACGGAATTTGTAGCATATAGGCTTCTTTTTGTAAACCACCAGAATCAGTTAGAACTGCTGTTGCTTGAGCAGTTAATGCTAACATATCAAAATAATGTAATGGTTCTACTGTTTTGATATGAGGTAAATCAATTAATTCATTTAACTTATACTGTTTAATTTTACTTTTAGTTCTAGGGTGTAATGGAAGGACTACTGTTTTAGCTAATTGTTGAAATGCAGTTAGTATTTGTTTTAAATGTTCGGGTTGATCGGTATTCTCTGCTCGATGAACAGTGGCAAGATAATAATTATTATTTGTAAGTGATAAATCTTCTAAAATGGTAGATTGTTGGATAGCATGATCTTTAAAGTAAAGAATAGAATCATACATAATATCTCCCGTTAAATAAACACCTCTGTTGATGCCTTCGTGTTCTAAATTATCAATAGCAGTTTGCGTTGGACAAAATAGCAATGTTGATAAATGGTCTGTAATCACTCTATTAATCTCTTCAGGCATTTTTTTATTAAAACTACGTAAACCAGCCTCAACATGAGCTAAGGGAATATGGAGTTTTGCTGCAGCGATGCTTCCTGCAAGGGTTGAATTCGTATCTCCATATACAAGTACAATATCAGGCTTAACAGACATCATAATCTTTTCTAATTCTAATAGCATTTTAGAAGTTTGTTCACCGTGAGAGCCAGAACCTATACCTAAATAATAATCTGGTTTAGCAAGCTTTAATTGGTCAAAAAAGATGGTAGACATATTATCATCATAATGTTGACCTGTGTGTACCATGATCTCTTTTATTTTGGATTGGGAATTGATCGCTTTAGATAACATAGATGCTTTGATAAACTGTGGCCTTGCGCCTACTATAGTTAAAATGTGCATTTCTTTCTCCTTTCTATATAAGGCTTTCAGTATAAAATTATGATTTTTATATCCTTATCGCTAGTCTGCACATGATTTGAAAAGTAAAAAAATAGAATAAAAGAGTTAGATATCTAAAACAACTTTAATACAGGAAAGGGGCATGAAAAATTGTCTAAAAAGGTATGCATGCTAGTTGCAGAACACCCATTTTTAGATTCTAGAATATTTAAACGGGAAGCCAAAAGTTTAAGAAATTTAGGTTATGATGTGACATTAATTGTTCCTAGAAAGGATGGATATTTGTTTGACATAGATGGTACTCCTATAAAAGATAAATTTACTTCTTCATCATTTATTTATGAAGGAATTAAGATAGTCACTTATTCATTTGAAGAAAGTAGAGCACCATTAAGCAAAGTCGTAGCTCCCGTATCTAAGTGGGAACAAGGGTTCAGTAACCCATTAACAGAACTTGGTATACAACAAAATGCAGACGTTTATCATGCTCATGAGTATTTATCGCTTTTTGCTGGGATTGGTGTAAAAAGGTTATTAAAGCAAAGGAATAAAGAAGTAAAGTTAATTTATGATAGTCATGAATTAACACCAGACCCTTTCGATCCTAAAAACCATGAGAGTCATCGCAATAACTTGAAAGAGAAGCTTTTAATTATGCTGAAAGAAGTTGATCAAATCATTACCATTTCACATTCGATAAAGTCTTGGTTTCTTTCCCAAGATCCCACATTTTCTGTAGAGGTCATATATAACTCGCATCCATTGGTTAAAGAATTTCAGCCAAAGGACTTTACCGGAAATGGTCTGATTACCTGTTACGAAGGTAACATTGATTATAAAAGGGGAAGTAAGGATAAAATAATACAAATTACAGAAAAATGTGCTGATTCCATCGAATTTCAATTTAAAATTATAGGTGGAACGAGGTTTGGTGATACATTTAAACTTCCCAATCATTTAAAGGATAAAATTAAATTAACTGGGTGGGTAGATTATTATTCTATTACACAACATATGAAAGATGTAGAAGTAGGTTGGATTGATTATGAAGATTTACATGAATCACTTAATCGTTCCTATGCGATGCCGAATAAATTCTTTAGTTATTTAAATAATGGTGTTCCTATTGTAGTAAACCGCTCCCATGAGATGGAATCTTTTTTACGAACCCATCGATGTGGTTTAGTAATTAATAAAAGAGATGCTACTGCTACAGATTATGCTGAAGCTATGCTATATTTAGCCAATAATAAGAAGGTATTGAAACAAATGAGTCTAAACGCTAGAAAAGTAATGGAAGAAACGTATTGCTGGGAGAAAATGGAGAACCGATTAGATAATGTATATCATGAGTTACTCAATAACTAGCGTAAAGCTCTTTTTTAGTTCGTTTCAGTGACCTGCTGTTTTACCCAATTTATCGTTAATGCAATTCCATCCTTAAAGTCAGTTTTATTATAGGAGCCAATCAAGCTCTGCAATTTTTTCATTGATCCCCTATGGCTGGTAACATCGGCTTTTCGATTTGGTTTTCTAAGGATCTCTCCTTGATAATTCATTTCATCAATGATCGTCTCCATTATATATTCAATCGATAACTGTTGGTCTGTTGTAATATTTACAGAATCTCCTGGAGGAATTACGGAATATAGTGTTGTCACGATATCGACAGTATCTTTCACATATATATAATCTCTTGTTTGTTGACCACTGCCATGAATTTCAGGAATTTCATTAGAAAGTATTTTTCTAATCGTTGTAGGAATAACCCCAGCTAGAGGTCCTGTGAAATTTTGTCTAGGCCCGTAATTATTAAATGGCCGAACAATAAATGCGTCTAGATCAAACATGGTTACGTAAGACTGTAACATCAAATCAGCAGCAGCTTTTCCGGCGGCATAAGTTGTTGTAGGAGCTAAAGGATGATTTTCATCCATCGGTTGATACTGAGATGATCCAAATGCCTCTGATGATGAAAAATGACACAGTGTTTGAAATTTCTTTTTTCGTTGTAATTCTAATAAATTTTTCAAGACTATAACATTTGTTAAAAAGGCATTGGCTGGATTCATAAACGAATAGTTCAATGCTTTGGTTGCACAGTTAAAAACAATGTCAATGTCGTGTTCTTCCATAATATAGTTTAGAATTTCTTGGTTTTCGGCATTATCGATATAAAGCGTTGTATTATTCTTTTCCAGAGCAGAGGTTAAATTTTCTTTGTTTCCGGTAAAAAGATTATCTAAAATAATAATTTCTTTAGCTTTTTCTTCGATTAATTTATCTATTAAGTGACTTCCAATAAAGCCCGCTCCACCAATGACTAAAATAGTACTGTTTTTAAGTGACTGCCTTTTCATGTTGCCCTTCCCTTCCATGTTTCATTTAATAATTCAATCGTGACTGACCACCGTCTACACTAATTGTAGATCCAACGATCCACGAAGCTTTATTTGATGCAAGAAAAACAGCAGTATTTCCTATCTCCTCTGGTTTACCAAGTCTTCCTGCTGGTATGTTAGCTTGTGCATAATTGTCTAAGAAGTGTGGGTCGTTTTTAATTCGTCGTTTCCATTCCTTGTTGGGGTGGAAAATAGCACCTGGAGCAATACCATTAACACGAATATTATGTTTTATTACTTCAGAGCTAAACGATTTTGTGAAACTATTTAAAGCGGATTTTGAAGCGTTATAAGCTGGAACTCCCCCTGATTCCTTTCCGTAAATAGAAGAGATGTTTATAATTACTCCGGACCCCTCAGTAATCATGTGCTGACTTGCTAATTGACTTAAATGAACGGCAGCGATAAAGTTGAGATTCATCGCTTCATTAAATAGATTGGGGGGTGTTTCTAAAATACTTTTTCCATAGCTAGCCCCTGCATTATTAACAAGAACATCTATTGTATTAAAATCGTTTATAAAATCAGATATTAATTGTTCTCTTTGCTGATTATTTGCGATATCTTTTGTATAAATCTTGACACCAAGTTCCTTTTTCACTGCTTCTAGTTCTAACTTATTTCTAGCTACAATACCCACCTTGGCCCCTTCCTTTAGGAAGGCTTCTGCTATTGCTTTACCAATTCCTTTAGTTCCACCAGTAACAAGTACTTTCTTACCTTGTAATTGTAAATCCATAAGGTATCCTCCAATATTTCATGTAGCGGTGAAAAATACATCACATATTTCAATTATATGTATGAATATTTTATTTAGAGTGTTAATACTTTATTAAGTAGAAAGAAGGACTATATTCAATTCAGACAGTAAAGATAGGGGGATTTTTTTTGAATCAAAAGGTATGTATGTTGCTATGTTACCTTCCTTTTCTAGATTCACGTATATTTGAATGTGAGGCCAAAAGCCTTTTAAATCATGGTTTTGATGTTACGATTATTGCACCACGAAAAGACGGTCTGCTATTTCATGTCGATGGAAAACCATTTTCCAAGCAATTTCGTGATGAGGTTTTTTATTATCAAGGCATTAAAGTTGTTACCTATGATAGTGAAAAAAGATCCGTTAATTATTTATCTGATCCTCTTTATCAATTAGGATTGAAAGAGAATGCAGATTTCTATCATGCCCATGAGTTGAATTCATTTACATATGGTAAAGAAATTAAGTGTGCTTTAAGACAGCAGAATAGTAAAAAGGTTAAATTAATATATGACAGCAGACAAATAATTCCAGACCCATTCTCTTTAAAAATTAATGCTGAAACAAAGCAAAGATGGATGAGGACACTCCGAGATAATTTAAAAGAGGTTGATTACATTGTTACAGTATCTGAATCGATTAAATCCTGGTACTTATCTATAGATCCATTGCTATCCATAGAGGTCGTGTATAATGCGCCATCATTAACACCAAATATCAAGAAAAAAAATGGGTCTAATCATTCACTTGTGGTAGCACATGAAGGAAATATATCAAAAGAAACCTTTGAGAAAATAAAAGCAATAACGGATTTTTACAATGAAGATATTGATATTCACTTTAAGATCATTGGTGGTCCAAGATACGGGGAGACACTTTCCATACCAAAACATTTACAATCAAGGATAGAGCTATTTGGTTGGATTAATTATCATGATCTACCGAAAGCCATGGAGGATGTAGATATTGGGTTAATAGATCTTGATCCATCACATTCACTTAATAATGCCTTTACCATGCCTGCTAAATTATTTAGTTATTTAAACAATGGCATCCCTGTTATAGGAAATAAATGTAGTGATCTAGAGAAATTTATTAGAACGTATTATTGTGGAATGGTAATTAATAAACGAAATTCTAGCTATTTGGATTATATAGATGCGATACAATATTTGCACCAATATCCGAATGAATGGCAGATAATGAGTAAGAATGCAAGAAACGTTATGCAAGAAACCTATAGCTGGAGTCATATGGAAAAACGTTTATTGGCGGTTTATCAATCCTTAGTTGGAAACCGACAACCGTATTTTCTGTTATAGAATGAATTGAGGCTATTATTGGGAGGGTAATAATGCATACAGATGTTTGTTTTTTATTAACGGAGCACCCTTTTCTGGATGCTCGTATTTTTAAAAAGGAAGCGAAGAGCCTGTTAAAACAAGGGTATCGTGTAACGATGATTGTGCCCAGAATAGAGGGGTATTTATTTGATATTGACGGTAGTACATTTACTGAACGTTTTCTAGAAAAAACGTTTTATTATGAAGGCATAAAGATAGTTACATATGAGCAAATGTTCCCGGAAAAAAATATAAAAACATTGCATTATAACCTCCAGTCGAAAAAGAATAATCAGTTTTCAGATCCGTTAACACAACTAGGGATTGAGCAGGATGCTGATATTTATCATGCACATGAATTTTTTTCTTTATATTCTGGTATTTTGATCAAACGTGCATTCATGTCTCAAGGAAAACGATGCAAACTTGTTTATGATAGTCATGAATTAGAACCTGACCCCCTTTTAAAACAGCCTATCCAAACGTTGAAAATAAAAATTCAGATGCTGAAAATAATGCTAAAAGAGTTAGATTATTTGGTAACTGTATCTGAATCAATTAAAGAGTGGTATTTATCCTTTAATCTCAATCTCCCTATAGAAATAATTTATAATTCTCCACCGTTAGCTAGGGATTATGTACCGAAGAAAACGAACAATTCCGAATTAACGCTTGTGTATGAAGGCACAGTAAATAAAAAGAGAGGGAGCTTTAATAAATTTGTTCATATATTGGAATTAGTTAATAAGCAAATGCCTGTAAAAGCCAAAATAATTGGGGGATGGAAGGCAGGTAAATACGATAATAATCATTACAACCTAACGAATATTAATGATCATATTGAATTTGTGGGGTGGCAGCATTATGATTCCATACCAAAAGCTATGAAAGATGCAGATATAGGGTGGATTGATTTAGACGTCAGTCATTCTTTAAATAACAAATTTGCTATGCCAAATAAGTTCTTTAGTTATTTAAACAATGGTGTTCCGGTTTTAGTAAATCAATGTAAAGATATGGCTGAATTTATTCAAACGTATCGATGTGGTTACGTTGTCCCCAAGCTAAAGGCTGATGCACAAGATTATGTAGAAGCTTTACTCGACTTAGAAAATCATAAGCTTGATGAGATGAGTTATCATGCACGAGAGATAATGGAGTCTATGTTCAGTTGGGAGCATATGGAAAAAAGACTATTTAAAGTGTATAAAAAATTAATGGATGGATAATTGGGAGAATAGTACGAATTAGCCATCGAAAAGTGTCCGTTTGTAGTGTAAAACGACGGGTTTAACGCACGTAAAATATTTAAGAAATAAGAATGAATAGGAAACAATGGGCGAAAACATAACGCCTAAATATTAATATACGAGGAGAATTCTAATGAAAGTCTTACATTTACCTTATGGTGCCCCTATGATTGAATTATGTCGGGCATTACGAGCAAAAGGAGTCGAGGCGACAGCATGTCATTTTAACGACAATATATACAAGTTTCAACCAGATATGTGCCTACATTTAAATTTATTACCACCTACGGAAAGGGAAAAAAGAATCAACGAATTTTTAGAAGAAGCGATGCAAACCTATGACATCTTTCACTTTCATTTTGGTGAAACTTTTTTTTCTGATAAAAGGGATCTAGCCATGTTAAAGCAAGCAGGTAAGAAAATGATCGTACATCATCATGGTTCTGATATTCGCGTATTGTCTGTTGCAAAGCGTTTAAACCCATATGTTCGTGTGAAACCTGAATGGACGGAAGAAAAAATATATAGCAATGTAGAGAAGCTTTCAGGCTATATTGATCATGCCGTTGTCCAAGACCCTGAATTGGAAGGGTATATTTCACACATGTATAAACATACACATATTATTCCACATACCATTAATGTCCGTAATTTTAAGCCAAAGTACCCTGACCCACGAAAAACATCTCCACTTGTTGTTCATGCTCCTACCTCGCGCGATCTTAAGGGGACAGAATTTATTTTACAAGCTGTTCATGATTTAAAGGAATCAGGAATACCTTTTCAGTTTAAATTGCTTGAAGGGATTACATATGAAGAGACAAGGAATATGCTGTCCCAAGCTGATATTGTTATCGATCAGTTACGAATTGGGGCTAGCGGGTATATTAGTTCTGAGGCAATGGCCTTCGGAAAGCCTGTTATTTGCTATTTAAGGGAAGACCTAGTGACTAAATACCCCGGTAATACCCCAATCATAAATGCGAATCCTTCTACGATTACAAGCGTACTAAAAGAACTAATCCAAAGACCAAAGAGCTGGAATAAGCTTGGAAAAAGAGGAAGAAAATATATTGAGACATATCATGATTCTCCCATCGTCGCACAACGTTATCTTGATATTTATAACGAACTAAAGTAGTAGTTTTAGAGGCGGTAGTTGATTTTATCCTTATAAGTGCTAATGTACAGTCATTCTACAAGTGGATTCGTATGTTATAGTATCTTTCTTTGTAGAAATGAGGGTGAATAATGATAACAGATCAACAAGAAGCATTAGCGAATGTGGCAGTAATTGGACTTGGGAAAATTGGATTAACGCTGGCTGCAGTATTTGCGAATAATAATTATAATGTCTATGGATCGGATATAAATAAGGATGTTGTCGCTACAATTAATCAAGGTAAATCTCATATTGTAAATGAACCTGGCTTAGATAAGTTGGTTTTGACAGCTCATAAAAGCAAGAACTTATCTGCAACCACTGTGACAGCAGAAGCTGTTACGAAATCGGATATAGTTGTTGTAATTGTCCCTGTACTAATCGATAATCAGTACAATGTAGATTATCAATTGATAGATGCTGCCGTTAAAGATATAGCTAGTGGGATTAAAAAAGGTACACTAGTTATTTTTGAAACGACTATTCCTCCTGGTGATACACAACATCGGTTTGGTAAAAAGATAGAAGAGCTATCTGGTTTACGCTTAGGAGAAGATTTCTACCTCGCTTATAGTCCAGAGAGAGTTTATTCCAATCGAATAATAGAAGATTTAAAAAAATATCCAAAGGTTGTTGGTGGAGTTAATGAAAAGAGTTTGGAATTAGCTGTAAAATTTTATAAAAATGCTTTACATTGTGAATTGATTGAAGTGAGCTCAATAGAAACAGCTGAGTTTTCTAAAATTGCAGAATGTGTATATCGTGATGTGAATATTGCACTTGCAAATGAGCTAGCTCAGTTTGCAGAAACAAAAGGCGTAAATATGTCAGAAGTAATAGTAGCAAGTAATAGTCAGCCATATTCACATTTACACACACCTGGAATTGGTGTTGGAGGACATTGTATTCCAATATATCCATATTTTTTTATTAATAAAGGTTTGAAACAAGGAATGACACGGTTGGCAAGGACAATTAATGATCGTATGGCTAATTATGCTATTGCTAAGATTGAAAAGGAACTTGGAAGCTTAACAGACAAAAATATTCTCATTCTAGGATTATCGTATAGAGAAAATGTAAAGGAACCAACTAAGTCTACAACATTACTTTTAATGGACCAACTAACGAATATGCGATCAAATGTATTTGTAAATGATCCTTTATTTACGAATGAAGAAATTAAATCATATGGAGCTTCGCCTTTATCTTTACAGGATAAATTTGTTTCTGAAATTGATGTTGTAATCCTTCAGGCTTTTCATGATGCTTATACTGATTTAAGTTTTGAAGAGTTCAAAAATTGTATGCTAGTTTTAGATGGCCGAAATAAACTAAATAAAAATGAGATCAGTAGTCTGGGGATTACTTATAGGAGTATAGGTAATGAAAAGCCAAAGGAGGAGTTATGATGTTTAACAATAACAAATTAACCCCTATTCCAATGGTAGATTTAAAAGAAGAATTATATCTAATAAGAAGTCCAATTATCGAGACGTTAGGTGATGTCTTAGATAGCGGTGAGTATATACTAGGAGAAAAAGGAGAGAAATTAGAAAAGGCAATAGCGAAATATGTAGGAGCATCGTATGGTGCCGGAGTAGCAAATGGCACTGATGCGTTAGAATTGTCCCTTAAAGCTTTAAATGTTGGGGACGGAGATGAAGTAATTACTACTCCGTTTACTTTCTTTGCTACTGGTGAAGCCATCGCACAAGTCGGTGCTACTCCTGTTTTTGTAGATATTGAAGAAGAAACATATAATATAGATCCTGCAAAAATTGAAGAACAAATTACGGAAAAAACAAAAGCCATTCTTGTAGTACATTTATATGGTCAAATTGCTAGAATGAAAGAAATCATAGATATAGCTAAAAAATATAACTTGAAGGTGATTGAAGATGCTTGTCAGGCAATTGGAGCAGAAGATGATAGAAAAAGAGTAGGATCGATTGGAGATATTGCTTGCTTCTCTTTTTTTCCTTCAAAAAATCTCGGGGCATTTGGTGACGCAGGAATGATAACTACGAATCAAAAAAAGGTTTATGAACAAATTTGTAAACTCAGAAATCATGGTAGTAAGGAAAAATATTATCATTCATCAATTGGTATGAACAGTAGGCTTGATGAATTTCAAGCTGCTATTTTATTAATTAAATTATCTTATTTAGATATTTTCCTGCATCAGCGAAGGGAGGTTGCAAGGCGGTATACAGATAACTTTAAGGAATTTGTGAAAAGCCCAGTAATACCAAATAACAAAGCGCATACTTTCCATCAGTATTGTATTGAATTAGATAAAAGAGACGAACTTGCACTAGAATTAAGAAATTATGGAATTGCCTCTGCTATTTATTATCCAATTCCTTTACATTTGCAGCAGGCTTTTCATTATCTCGAATATAAAGAAGGGGATTTCCCGATAGCAGAAAAAGTAGCTAATAGAATACTTGCGTTGCCTATATATCCAATGCTATCTATTCAAAAACAAGAGTATGTGATTGAAAAGGTTTTAAACTTTTTAAATAGCGGTCTATAAGCCATAGATAAACTAATTACGCCCATAATTGTAGAGGAGTAATGAACTAGTCTTATGGGCGTTTTTATGCTTTGCTTTCTTAGGACTATTAATAAGCTCTAATGATTTTTTTGATTAGTTAATCATTTATAATTTACAATAACAAGTAGTGAAGAAGCTATAGTCGGCTATATATAAGTAATACTTATTCAATCCTTTTCATTTATTTTAGGACTTTTATTATTTATCCTAGGAATTATGTTGTTAATAAACTCATTCCATTTGCTACCGTTATTTTTGGTAATACTTTCTTTGTGTTCTCTAATATTATAAATCGTAAAATCCTGATAATGTAGCTTAGATTGCTTTACTAATTGCAATAAGATGCTTACATCTTCATACAGCCTTCCACTTTCAAAATCGATTACTGGAAAGCCACCTACTTTTTTTAAAATCGATGTTCGATATATCCTCGGTCCGAGAGGGAATGAATAAGACATCAACTCAGCTTCTCCGTCAACGCTTTTCCCCTTACTTATTCCTTTAAAAAGTATGTCTTCATTTACTTGTTTCCATCTCCTAAAATTACCGTAGAGCACGGATGTTTCCTTCGAGAGCTTTAATAAGTACTTTTTTACAATGGATACTGCATTAGGATCTAGCCAATCATCGGCATCAAGCTCTACTATAAATTCAGATGTAACATAAGGTAGTAGTTTATTTAAGGCTTTAGCCTTGCCTCCATTATTTTTGGTAAATAATCTTACCTGTTCTCTATTATCCCATTGTAATAGTTTATTTAAGGAGTTATCTGTAGATCCATCATCGATGATTAGTATTTGATCAAATGGTTCTATTTGTAAAGTGCATGAAGCAACGGCGGTTTCTACATATTTTTCCATATTATAATTTGAGATTAATACAGTAAGAGAAGGAGAACTTCGTTTATTTTTTTCTAATTGGTATTTTTCTATCATTAATTGTTTTTCCTTATTTGTAGAGGTGACTGTTTGCCATGCTTGCTTAATCAAACCTTCTTTGTTAACTTGACATGATTTATCTATATTCGCAATCCAAGCAGGCAAAAAGGCTTCTTTAAATGGAGTTTTAACGTTGGAGAACCCACCTATTTTTTTAATATACGCAGTCGATACGAAAAGTGGCAGATAAATAATACTATGATGGTCATGGCAGCACGTTGCTAACACTGTCTTTGGTTGTTTAAGCTGAAGCTTTTCTGAGGAGATATGTGGAGATAGACAATGTGTGTGACTTAGAAATAAAGCATAGGGGGTAATCATCTGATCTATCACATTATTTAGTTCTTTTTCTAAGTCATTCTTAATAGGAACAAAATCAAAATGGATAGACCAATCACTAAACTGACTACTATCTAAAACTACATTTTCTTCTTGAAATACAATAACAGAATTTATTCTCTTATGAAGAGCACGTAAAGAAGCTATCATTTTATAGAATACTTTTTGATTGAAAGGAAAGATGATAATGGCTGATATATCTTTCAACATTATAGACCGCCACCTTTGCATAGTATTAAAAAATCGAATAGTGTAGGTGCCATATACAGAAAATCTATATAGTATATGCTTTTTAAGTCGCTTAAGTGCATGGCTTAATTTAGGATAGAAGTAACAAAATTACTTTTAGCAAAGAGGTAAAACTAAATAAAGACGTTGGCGGATTTAATAGTCATTATTATTTCTGTAAGTCCTAGTAATCAATTAACTTTTAAAGTTATTAAGTTTTAGCGAGTGGCTGATTAATGATCTATTGTTATTTGTCATGGGGAAAAGAATATAGAGTATAATGCCATAATCTAGTAAACTAATACTACTACTAAAAGGATAAACGAAAATACAGAACGTAAGGAGAAATCGAATGGCAGGCCTATTAGTAATACATAGTCTAGAAAAGCGAACAAAAGATTCTATCATATTTCCGATATTTAATCTTACTATAGAGAAAGGAGATATTACTGCTGTTTATTCCACATTAAATATAAGAAAAGTGCTGTTAGAAATAATTTCTGGTAAAACGCTGGCATCGAAGGGGGAAATTCGTATCAATGGCGTTACAATAATGGAAAATAGAAATCTATTTTTATCAGGAGTGGTCCTAGCCTTCTATGAGGACGGGATATATGACAGATTAAAAGTAAGAGACTATTTCTCATTCTATCGAGCAATTTACGATAGTAATCAAACGATTGATCAACTTTTGCGTATCACGCAGCTGCAAGATAAACAAAACCAAAAAATAAAAACGCTAACGTATTCTGAAAAACAGCGCGTCCGTTTTGGAAAACAATTGCTTCAGCATGCTGAGTTATATATTTTTGAAGAACCAGATTTAAACGTCGATGTTGAAACAAGACAAGTATTTATTTCTATTACGAGAAGATTGCAGCATGAAGGGAAGGGTGTTCTTATACTAACTGGTAATTTGGAAAGTGCGCTAACTATTGCTGATCAAGTTCTTCGTATAGATGAATCAGGTTTACAACAAATTCCTACAGAGAAAGGAGAAAGTGATTCGATATTAGACGATCCAATGCTTGAAGCAGAAGTACAGCCTTTTCAGTTAAATAAAATACCAACGAAAGTAAATGACAAAATCGTGCTATTTGATCCTCCTGAGATTGATTATATTGAAAGTAATGATGGACAATCTCACATATACAGTAATGGTAATCTCTTCACTAGTGCATCTACATTAAATGAATTGGAAAGCCGCTTGGAGCATTTTGGATTCTTTCGCTGCCATCGCTCTTATATAGTTAATTTGCAAAAGGTACGTGAAGTCATAACATGGACACGTAATAGTTATAGTTTAATTCTAAATAATAAAGAAAAGACCTCCATTCCATTGTCCAAATCAAAAATGGCACAATTGAAGGATATGTTAGGAATGAAATAGACTCCATTCATCCATTCAATGGCTCCATTCACGGTAAAAATACTGCTAAATTGCAGATTTTTTCCTATGCTGAGGTTACACGAAACAGTTATCAGCATAGGAGGAAAATGAATGGAACATATTATACAGGTAAAATCACTTGCTAAGATTTATGGCAATCAAGCTGCATTAGAAGATGTAAATTTTACGGTGGAAAAAGGAGAAACGTTTGGATTTTTGGGGCCAAGTGGAGCTGGGAAAACGACCACTATTAAAATTTTAACTGGCCAATTATTACAAACATCTGGAGAGGCCACGGTTTTTGGAAAACCAGCATCATCTTTAAATAAACCACAGTACCGACGTGAATTTGGAGTAATTACAGATAATAGTGGGCTATATAGTCGATTATCTATTGAGGATAATTTAAATCTATATTGTCAGCTGTATCAAGTTTCAACGAAACGGATTGGAGAGGTATTGGAAATGGTAAGTCTCTCTGAAGAACGAAAAAAGCAGATAGCTAAGTTGTCAAAGGGGATGTTTCAACGCGTCATTTTGGCAAGGGCATTACTGCACAAGCCAGCGCTTTTATTTCTTGACGAACCGACGTCTGCTCTAGACCCTGCCAATTCAGCACTTATTCATCAAGGATTACGTGAACTGAACAAGGAGGGGACAACGATTTTTTTAACAACGCATGATATGAATGAAGCTGAAAACATTTGTGACCGTGTAGCATTTCTTCATCAAGGAAGAATTCAGTTGCTAGATCAACCGAAAAAGCTTCGTAGGCAATTTGCGGAAGCTTCCGTATGCATTGAACTAAAAGATGGTAGAGAAATTAATGTACCAGCTGGTCCAGAAGGAGCAAAGGACATATACGATTATTTTGCATCAGATCAAGTAGTCTCTATTCATTCCAATGAACCAACACTTGGAGATATATTTGTAGAACTAACAGGGAGGAAACTGGTATGACTTTTTCAATGAAAAGAATGTACGCTATCTTTCTAAAGGATTTAAAGGATTTATCGAAGAATATGTTTATTACTTCCTCAATGCTAATGCCACTATTAATTGCTGTGCTATATTCGAGAATGGATGAGCTTTCTATAGATATGATTTATCTAGTTATTAATCTTTCGTTCTCTACAATCGGAGTATTTGTGCAAAGTGCCATTATTGCTGAAGAAAAAGAAAAAAATACCTTGCGTGGTTTAATGCTTTCTCCCGCAACTATTCTAGAGATATTTGGTGGTAAGAGCTTAGTTACTTTTTTATTGACACTTCTAACCATCATACTATCAGCAAGATTAATAGATTATGAGCCATCAAGTATAAGTCTCATTGCTATTGCACTGATAATCTCATCTGTTTTTTATATTGGTCTTGGTACACTAATGGGATTATTAACGAAATCAGTTGTAGAAGCATCTGTCATTACGTTACCAATTATCTTTTTATTCGGTTTTAGTACGTTGTTACAAACATTAATCAATACTTATCCAATTCTGTCCTTTATTGAATACTTACCAAATGTTCAACTGGCAGAATTGGCAAAAGAAGTGCAGCTTGGGGCAGGTATCGAAGATATTTGGGGTTATTTAGCTATCATTTTGGTATGGGGAATAGGAATTTGGCTGTTAACGACCTGGTTTTATAAAAAGAAGGAGACTGCTGGATAGCAAGACTGATAAACATTATTTTGAATGCTTGGTATTAGAGTTATTTGTGTAAATTGAAGTGCAAGCTTTATTGATTTAGGTGAAGAAGGATGTAATTTCGTTGAAAGCGAATTTCTCCGGTATGATTCTAGGTTTCTTATGTACGATAAGTTACAGGAATCGAAGTGAAAAAATTATAAATTGCCATTTTACCGTGACAAAAAAAGCTACCCCAAATGCTTCGTAGACATTTGGGATAGCCTTTGTTTCTGTAGGAGTGATATATTTTTTATTAGAACTATAAAATATCTAATCTAATTACTAATGCAATCAATACTTGTAATAGAACTTGGATGTTAATAGCAATATCAGTATCCGTTGTGGATACTTCTACTCCGCGTGAGTTTTCAATATAAACTTGCTGTTTGTTAATTTGGCTAGATTTTAATTTTGCGAACAGATCTTGAGTTATTTCGTCTGCTTTATGACCATCTGCAATCGAAATGCTAATTACGATAGCAATTGCTACCTGAAGCGCAACTTGGAGATTAAGTGCAGCTTGGATATCTGATGAGGATACCTCTACATCACAGGAATCCTTAATAATAATGGATTCGAGAGACTTTTGCACATTATTTAATTCTCCACTTGCCTCCTGATCCACCGTGGAATCTTTATCAAATGGGTGACACATGGAAGTGTCTAGTGCTCTCCATTTTTTGTCATCGCCACAGCTCTTGTCACATGAATCAAAACGATCATCGAATCTGTCACGATCGCAATGATGGTGTTTATCGCGTCTATCGCAGCTATCACAGATATCCTTAAATCGATGGCAATCGCATTTTCTCCTATGGTCTCTTACATCATCAAATGCTCTTGATCTAGGCATACTATTATTTCCTCCTTCTTCTCGTTTAGAATATTTTATGATTAAGAGTGGAAATAGGAAGGGTGATTGTACTAAGATATACTACCTATTTATTGCTATAGATAGATATTTTTCTCAGAAAGAGGTGAAGCCCGGTACATATCCATTGATTTACCAGGCTTCATTATGCATGCTATACCATATATAGGAAGGAAGTTAATTTTATAAATAGTTTATTTGTCTAGTATCCAATATAGTTTAATAACTATTATTCCTTGTTTTCATTGGTATCTTTATTTTCTTGCGTAAATTCTTCCACATTTTTTCTTAATTGATTAACCATATTTCTGACCATTTCTTTATCCTTTTCATCTAATTCTTTTGTCTTTAACGATGCCCCATGTTTTTTTAGTGTAGCATCTAAAAGGAAATCTACAATTTGACCTGGGGCATTATTACTGTTTTTTTCACTGTTTTTACTCAATCCAATCACCTCCATACGATTTTTATATAGTATATTCTTAGAAAGGGTAATCGTGTTAAGGATAGTAGTCTATTTAATATATATAGCTAAGGGTTCTGGATGTAATTATCTATTTGTAAAGTGAATATCCCAAAAACTGTGCTTGTATAAGGAAAGCTAAGTCAGGTGGGCGTTTGTATGGATAATGAAAGATTATGGAATGCAAACAATAAGCAGGTACAGTTCTCTAATAGAGGAGCATGTCAGATGTATTATGTTTGTTAAATCACATAAGTAGCATAGTATCTAAATAAAGAAAAATACAAACTTATCCACCAATTGGCTAAGTTTGTATTTTTTATATGTGGATCATGATTAAATTAATGGAGCATAGCGGGCTCGAACCGCTGACCTCTTCGCTGCCAGCGAAGCGCTCTCCCAGCTGAGCTAATGCCCCGTACATAAATTGATTATAGATAAGTATGGTTGTTTTTGCAAGTCCATCAACATCAGTTAATCTGTGTTCATGGTACTTATTTACTATTTTAGAGAATTAATAGTAATATAGTTTTGAATTTACCAAAAATTTACTAATTTATTATAGATTATCAATGTTTGTTATGCGATAGTAAAAGTGTGTCATGTCAACGTAATACATGACAATAAATTATTTATCCTTAAGGAGGGAGAAGATGCGAAAATTACGGGTGAAACAGTCTTTTTATTTGGTTCTTATTTTTACGTTGATTTTAATGAATTTTTCACCAGTATTAAGTACATCTGTGGCCGCGACAGACGACGGAGAAACAACGGAAGAGTTGTTTATATCAGAGTATATCGAAGGTAGCTCCTATAATAAGGCCATTGAAATTTATAATGGTACAGGGGAAGAAGTGGATTTGTCAGGCTATCAATTGGCGCTTTATAGTAATGGTGCTAATGAGCCTAGTCAAACAATGACATTGGATGGTACGTTGGCATATGACGATGCATATGTAATTGCTCATCCAAATGCAGATGAGGCAGTATTAGAGGTGGCAGATCAAACAAATGGTAATGTAATTAATTTCAATGGGAACGATTCCATTGCTTTGCAACAAAATGCTAGTAATTTGGATGTTATTGGTATAATTGGGGATGATCGTAATTTTGCGAAGGATGTAACACTAGTAAGGAATTCATCCGTTATTGCTCCTGTTTCCAACTATGACGAGGGACAGTGGACCAATTATGACAAGGATACATTTGCATATCTCGGTGATCATACCGTAGATGGCGTTGATCCGGGTGAACCAGGTGAACCTGATCCAGAGAATCCTGATTTAATTACCATTGATGAAGCTAGGCAGCTTAATGATAGAACAGCTGTAACTGTAGAAGGAATTGTTACAGTAAATAATGATGCTATTAGTAATGGTACTCAATTTACAACATACATTCAGGATGATACTGGCGGCATTAATCTATTCTCTTTTGAACAAGGTGAATTACCAGATGTAAATAAGGGGGATCTAATCAAGGTTGTTGGCCAGTTAGATTCTTACAATGGGCTAAAAGAGATCGTTCCTTCCAGTGTAGAAGTATTGGGAACAGATCAGCAACTACCTGAGATTCAAGAAGTAAGCTTAGAAGCATTACAAAATGAAACTACTGCAGAATCGCTTGAAGGTGAGCTTGTACGTGTGAATGGCTTTCTTTCAAGTATTCCAGAGAGTCCGGCTGGTGGAGGATATAATATCTCCTTTATTGATGGAGATTTTAATGGAACAACTTTACGCGTCATGGAAAATGCATTAGATGTCACTCAAATAGCTGAAGAGAAGTGGTATGACGTGACAGGAATCGTCAGTCAATATAACAGCTATCAATTGATTCCAACGGAGCAAAGTGATTTTCAACTAGCTGCAGAACAACCTGATCCACCATCTGCTGCAGGCGAGTATGAAACGACAGTTGAGCGTGTAACAGATGGGGATACTATTCGTATTGCTAATCCAGTATTAGGTGAAACAAGAGTTAGATTTGTTAATATGGATACACCGGAAACCTATGTAGCCCATAATGATGACCCAGCTAGAGATGAGATAAATGAAAATCAAAAATTTCATGGGGATGCTGCGACTGCTTATATGAATGATTTAATCCAGCCAGGTGATGAGGTAATCATTCGGCTTGGCGACACACCAACAGACGATTATGGGAGATTATTAGCAGAGGTTATTCGCAAAGAAGATGGAATGAATATTAATTTAGAAATGGTTGAACAGGGTTTCGCTTCAACGTATTTTATTGCACCATTTAATGAAGAGGTTTATCCAGAATATCAGGCTGCTGTAAAGGATGCAAAGGATAACGGGCTTGGTATTTGGAATCCAGAAAAACCTTTATTGGAATTGCCGTTTGTTTTTCGAGCAAATGATGATCAGAAAGGCTTCCAACGATATGTAGGTAATTCGGATACAAAGGAGTATGTTGTACCAGATAATTGGGCAGATGTACCAGTTGAAAAACGTGTATTTTTTGCAAGTCCTGAAGAGGCAGAATCCTATGGATATACTCCTGCTGGGGACCGAGTAGATGAAAATTTACAAGTACAGTTACTTGGATTTAATGATTTACATGGGAAGATCGATCAGGAATATGAATTAGATCCTGATGGCGATGGCGTATCAAAGATGTATGGAAGGATCGACTATGTTACTTCCGCTATTAAAGAAAGAGAGCAGGATCACCCTAATTCTTTCGTCGTACATGCAGGTGATATGATAGGCGGTAGTTCACCTGTATCAGGTTTATTACAGGATGAACCAACCGTTGAAGTTATGGAGACGATCGGGTTTGACGTTGGCTCTGTTGGAAATCACGAGTTCGATGAAGGAACAGAGGAACTGCTGAGAATGGTAAATGGCGGAGAGCATCCTGAAGGAAAAGGTACTCCTGAATATGACGGTATGGATTTTCCACTGCTTTGTGCAAATTGTGTGTATAAAGGAAGTGGTGATCCTATGTTATCTCCATACTACATTGAAAAAGTAGATGGTGTAGATATTGGCTTTATCGGTGTTACGACAGAGGAGACAGCTAATATTGTCATGCCTGAAGGAATCCAAGATATTGAATTTACTGATCCGATGATTGCTGTAAATGATGCGGTTGCGGAGTTGCAACGACAAGGAGTCGAATCAATTGTTATCCTCGCACATATTCCAGCAGAGCAAGATGGTGACGGTGCGACAGGAGAGGCTGCTGATTTAGCCAGAAATGTGGATGATGCTGTGGACGTAATTCTTGCAGCTCATAACCATCAAGTTGTTGATGGTATGGTAGATAATAAGTTAATTGTCCAAGCTTCAGAATATGGAAAGGCGTTTGCTGATATTGATTTAGAAATCGATCGTAAAACTGGCGATATTATTCAAAAAGAGGCGGAGATAGTATTTGTTGATCAAAGTAAATATACGCCAGATGAAGATGTTACCGCGATATTGGAGAAGTATCAAAATCAAATTGGGCCAATTTTGAATGACGTAATCGGATATAATGCCACTGATTTAACTGGTGATTACATTGTTGATGGAGATCATGGATTAGGGAATTTACTCGCTGATGCTATGAATTGGGCCATGGATAGTGACTTTGCAATGATGAATGGCGGAGGAATCCGTGATGATCTTCTTGCTGGTGAAGTGACATGGGGAGATTTATATAATATTCAGCCATTTGGGAATACGTTGATGACTGTTGAAGTAACCGGAGATGATATTTACACGATATTGAATGAACAGATTTCTTCGCAGTATGGACCAGATTATAGTGTGAGTGGCTTGCATTATACATGGAATTCAACATTAAATGAAGTAGTGAAAGTAACCTTACCAGATGGTACCCAAATTGACAGAGATGAAGTATATACACTAACAGTAAATAATTTCATGGGGACTTCTGAGGGGCCAATTAAAGATTTAGGACAAAATCCTGTTACTGGTCCGGCAGATATTGATGCAACCGTTGATTTTGTAAAAAGCTTAAACAGTAATCCAGATCATCCGTTTACGTATACCTCTGAGGGGAGAATTTCGGAAACAGATAAAGAACCGGGCGATCCTGGAGAGCAACCAGAGATAGAAATTGAACCGAAGCGAGATTTTGGCGTTGCTACGGTCTATACGAGAGAGATAAGAGAGCTAGACGATGGCGTCCGTTTAACAATAAATATTGAAAATGGTTGGAAATATCGAGTCTTATTCTTAACCAAAAGACAGGTTGACTTACTTCGGGAGAAAGAAGTAACCTTAGTGGTTACGAATGGTTCAGGTTCAGCAACCTTTGATATGGCTTCATACCACAAACTATTTTTATTTGTTTGTGTGAAAAACAATGAAATGTAAATCTTTGTATAGATAAAGCAACTAGTATACTCGGAAGTCGCTAAAATGAGTGTTTTTGCTCATTAAGAGGTTGAACCGATAAAGTATGTTTTCTAGTTATGCTAGAAGAAGGTCGAAGTAAAAGAAAGTAGAGATAAGAGAACTCTGAACTATAATCGGGTGAAGCTATAAGTGGATCGTAGTTCAGAGTTTTGTCTTTTGATTCCTACAAAAAGGAACGCATATCGCCGTACAGTTATCCTAGCAGAAAAATCATGTGTGATACCTACGTAGTCAGAAAGTCCTAAGATCAACACTGCTAAGCGATTTTTGGTTAACAGTTTTAGCTAGGTTCGCGGAAAGCAACCCATATTTCAGATTGATTTAAAAGCATACAATATTATTCGCCTGTAGACCATATGCGTTGCTAGGTTCACGCTTTCTTATTTAACATTATGCACGATCCAGCATTCGTTGAAGCGCAAATGTTGCATATGTTGACACATCTTGCGGAACAATTATTTTATTTATTGGCTGTCCCTCGATAATAGCTTCTAGCGACCAAAGTAGATGTGGTAAATCTATTCTGTTCATGGTTAAGCAGGGACACATGTGAGGATTTAAAGAAATAATACGCTTATCAGGATGTTGATGAATAATCCGTTGTACAAGATTCATTTCTGTACCAATTGCCCATGAAGTACCAGACTTGGCCCGTTCTATGATTTCAATAATCGATTTCGTGCTACCATTAAAATCGGAGGCGTCTACGACCTCTTTTCGACATTCAGGATGAACAATAATATTCATATCTGGATAGGAATTCCTTACTTGTTCAATGTTTGTTAACGTAAAATTTTCGTGTACAGAGCAATGGCCCTTCCACAAAATAACTTTAATATCATCTACATTTTCCGTAAATTGCAATTCGTCTTTAATAGGATCCCAAACTGCCATTTCATGAGGTTCGATGCCAATATCAGCTGCTGTATTTCTTCCTAAATGTTGGTCTGGAAGAAAAAGTATTCTTTCCTTTTGGGAAAATGCCCACTGTACCATTTTATGCGCATTAGAAGAAGTAACGGTAGCACCATCATTTTTGCCGACGAATGCTTTAATAGCAGCTGTTGAATTAACATATGTTAATGGCAAAATAGATTCCCCAAATAAATCAGTTAGCTTTGACCATGCTCTTTCTGTTTGGTAAATATCAGCCATATCAGCCATCGAACAACCTGCTCGCATGTCTGGCAAGTAAACAGTTTGATTAGCAGTTGTAAGAATATCAGCGGTTTCCGCCATAAAATGTACACCACAAAATACAATATAGTTTGCATTGGAATTTTTAGCGGATACCTGTGCTAACTGAAGTGAATCGCCAACAGCATCCGCAAATTGAATGACCTCATCCTTTTGATAATGATGACCAGGGATAAATAGCGAATCCCCGAGGTCTTTTTTAATATGTTGTACGCTTTCCTCCATTTCTGCTTTAGATAAATGAAGGTACTTCTCTGGAATAGTATGAGAACCTATTAACGTTTGGAGTAATTCCATTTAAAATTCCCCTTCCGATTTATACGTTTCTAATTTTTACAGTTGCACTTATATCTAACGCTTTGACAGAGTGAGTTAGATAGCCTAAAGAAATATAATCAATTCCGCTTGTTGCATAGTCATGTAATTGCTCTATTTGTATTCCTCCTGAAGCTTCTGTGATGATACCTTCAGGAACATATTGTAGCCAATCTTTAATTATTTCCGGTGAACAATTGTCAAACATAATAATATCTACTTTATTTGTAATAGCTTCCATTAACTGTTTCTCTGTTTCTATCTCCACTTCAATTTTTGTGGTGTGTCCTAATCGCTTTTTAACTGTTTGTACTGCATCGGTAATCGTTCCAGCAAATGCTATGTGATTATCTTTTAGCATTACCGCATCATACAGGCCAAAACGATGATTATAACCACCACCACATTGAACTGCATATTTTTCTAACATGCGTAATCCAGGAGTGGTTTTTCTCGTATCACAAATTTTTGCTTCTGTTCCTTCTATTAATTTCACAGCATTTGCTGTCATGGTAGCAACGCCACTCATGCGCTGAATCAGATTAAGTACAACTCTTTCCGCTTGAAGCAGTTCAATAATTGGACCGCTAATGTGTGCAATTTCGGTTCCTGCGGTAATAAATTCTCCGTCCTTTATGTGAATGTTGCAGTTAATCAAAGGATTTATGATGGAGAACCCTATTTCAATAACCGCTTCTCCACAAAATGTTCCTGCGCGTTTTGCCACAAGATGTAAATCCCCCTCTTTGTTAGGTTGAAACAAAGCTTGTGACGATATATCTCCATTACCAATATCCTCTAAAAAAAAGCTTTCAAGCATAGATTTTAGCTTCATGGTGTTCACTATAATTAACCTCCATGTTTTCGTTTATCTCGCATATAACCGCCAATTAATGTCCGATGGGTTCAAAGTCCTTAGGTTATACCCTTGTGGTACTAACAATCCGTGGGGGATAAACAAAACCTCCATGGATTGAAGTTTCACTTTTTTCGGTAATGGATAATACTTTTTCTTAGCCAGCGTTTGTAGTCTTTATTCGGAAAATCGGAACGGATATGACCACCTCTGCTTTCGGTTCTGATAAGAGCTGACTGGGTCATTAATACGGAATTAATCCACATGAAATAAGTCTGTATATCCGCTCTTCTACACTGATCAATATTTGCAAAAGGGTCGATTGAAAAGGAATTTAACCAAGCGAAATGGTGTTGAAGGCTATCATTATTTCGAATTATGCCAACATAATGTGTCAGTTTTTCCTGCAGCTCTTTCCTTGTAAAAGGAAGTGATTCAAGTGGGTTCTTGTTATCTGGGGCAGGAACAAAATCTTTAGGATATTCTTCTACTTTCGTTTTTAATAGAAACATAGAGAGTCGACTTCCGTATACAAAGCCCTCTAGTAGTGAGTTACTCGCTAGGCGGTTGGCACCATGAACGCCACTGCATGCTACTTCACCTATCGCATAAAGCCCTTTTATTGATGTGCATCCCCATCTATCTGTAACAACACCGCCCATCATGAAGTGAGACCCTGGTAACACTGGTATTTTTCCTTTACTCAAATCAACATGATGTGCTTTACATAACTGCGAAATAGAAGGGAATCGTTTTTTGAAATTATGAATAGTAGTTATATCTAAAAATACGTATTTCCCAGATGTTACCTGTTTAAATATTTCATGGGCCACAACATGTCTTGGCCCTAAATCTTGCTGGTCATGGATTCCCTCCATTATTCGCTCGCCTCGATCATTAACTAATATGGCACCTGCCCCTCTAACAGCTTCTGAAATAAGTCCTACTGTTTTACCATTTGCCGATAAAAGTGTTGGGTGGAATTGTAAAAATTCTAAGTCACCTACGCTTGCACCTGCTCGATAGGCTAAAGCAATTCCATCTCCTAAGATGGTTGGGTGGTTTGAGGATTGCGTGAATAAGCCACCTGCACCACCGGAAGCTAATACAACATGTGGAGCGTAAAATTCCAGCAATTCCTCATTGCTGTTCTTGGCTTTTATGCCAATACATTTACCATCCCTATTTAAAATCAAATCCATTACCATTACATTCTCCATCCATGTGATGTGATCAGAAGCTTGTAATGATTCTAGTAAGAAATTCACAAGCTTCTTTCCTGTTTGATCTCCACCTGAATGTAGTATTCTAGGGACTCGGTGTGCACCCTCAACACCTAATGACAATGATCCATCAGCCTCTAAATCAAAAGGAGCACCGGCGTCAATTAATTCTTCAATAACTTTTTTACCTTCTTCAACAAGATCGTTTACACGATACTCATTTCCATGCCCCTCCCCAGCTGTCATTGTGTCATGAAAATGTTGCTGCGGAGAATCCGTTTTTGCGATAGCGGCGGCAATCCCACCTTGTGCCATGAAAGAATTACTGTCCTTAACTTGACCTTTTGTGATAATCATCACATGTTTGTGATTACTGAGTTTATAAGCTAATTGCAATGCAGCAATCCCGCTCCCTACAATAATGACATCGATTTTATTCATTGTCTTTCCTCCTGTTAATTTACAGGTGTCTTGACATATATGATTACACATAATTAAAATAATTACAAGTGTTATAGAATAGTAGGACTTCGTACAGAAGGGAGAGATTCATGTGAAATACTTCGATTATGCAGCTACAACACCTATCGATCCAGAGGTGTTAGCAATATACCAAGAGACAGCCTTAAGTTATTGGGGCAACACAAGTAGTCTTCATGATCAAGGAACAAAAGCTAAAGGGCTATTGGAAAGCTGTAGAGATAAACTGGCGTCTATACTACATGTTTCTTCAGATGGTATTTATTTTACTTCAGGCGGTACAGAAGCCAATCACATAGCTATTATTACGCTAGCATTGAGCCGACAAGATAGGGGGAAACATATTATAACAACAATGGCGGAGCATTCCTCTGTTTTTTCAAGTACAGCATATCTAAGGAAAGCGGGATTCAAAATAACCGAAATTCCCTTCTTGCAAAATGGGCAACTAGATTTTTATGCTTTAACAGATGCCATTCAGAATGATACGATTCTAATTTCAGTTGGGCATGCTAATAGTGAAATTGGTTCCATTCAGCCAATTGAAGCAATATCTAAGCAGGTAAGAGGACAGAACATTCTTTTACATAGTGATTGTGTTCAGTCATTTGGTAAGATAGACATAGCATCCATTAGTCCATTTGTTGATGCAATGTCTCTTTCCTCGCATAAAATATATGGTCCAAAGGGTGTGGGAGCAGTATTTATACGACCTGAATATCGAGTTACAGGAATATTTCCAAACGAAACGCATGAACGTGGAATCAGGGGAGGCACCGTTAATACACCAGGGATTGCTGCTTTTGTAGCAGCAGCATTAAAATTAACGAATAAAGATTGGAAAAAGATGTATCAGTTGAGAACTACCTTTTTTGAACACTTAGGTAGCAATTGGGAGAAACGGTTTACGATATTTGAGTCACCCTCTGATGTTCAACTTCCGCATGTAATTGGTCTAACGGTTAATGGACGTGAGGGTCAGTGGGTTATGTTAGAATGTAATCGTAGAGGGTTTCATATATCAACGGGAAGTGCTTGTCATCAGGAACTTCAATCTCCAGCAAGGACAATAATTGCTATGGGGGTTATGGAAGAGAAGCAAAGAGAATTTATTCGAATCTCGTTTGGACAAGATACTACGTTGGATGATGTGATTCAACTTGCGCAGCTATTAAGAAAGTTGGCGAAATAGTGTTTTCAATGAATCGTTAACATGGATGAATGAGATAATGGACGGTGATCAGATTGAATGAAAAGAAAAAAATGCTTGGTGATGAAAGAAGAAAAGCTATCCTAGCAAAGCTAAAAGCAAATAATGAACCAACGACTGGTGGGGAACTAGCAAAATTAGCAAATGTAAGCCGTCAAGTAATCGTTAGTGATATCACATTATTAAAAGCAAGGAATGAACCAATTATTGCAACAAGTCAAGGATACGTATATATTCCACATAGTTCTATTGGTGGTGTAGAACGAACTGTTGCGTGTCAACATACTCCCGAAAGAACAGAAGAAGAGCTTCACTTACTTGTTGACCATGGTATTACCGTTAAAGATGTAAAGATTGAACATAGTGTTTATGGTGATTTAACAGCATCTATTATGGTATCAAATCGGAAAGAAGTAGCCCAATTTATTGAAAAAATCTCAACAACTGGTGCAGCATATCTTTCCGAACTTACTGACGGGGTTCATATTCATACGTTAATAGCAGCTAACGAACAACAATTAGTTGAAGCAGAAAATGCATTGAAAGAAGCAGGCTTTCTGATTGAAAATAAATGAATAGCATCTCATCCTTTAGCAAATAAGCTAGAAATACATATATCCTCAAGAATTGTCATAATTGAAAAATAGTGATTCATAAACTAATAAAGTGTGAGGATTCCATATCTTTCTCACAATTATATTCTCCTGACATGTACACGTTGTTATTTGGTGTAAACGGTCAGGTTTTTATGTTTTTTAGAATAGAGAGGAGAGGGAATATGTATTTCTTAAAGTGGTTATTTATTGGATTAGCAGTAAATGCGGTTGCTTTGATGCTTTTGTTTGCGAATATGGAAGGGATAAAGGGATTGCTGGAATTTATCATGGAAATGAACAAATTCTCAGACAAATAATGAAATGTTAATAAAGTGTAACATTATAACTATATCGCCCTTATTTCATTATTCCCTTTAACTATATCTACTTAAGGGGTCATGGAGTATTGTTTATTATTATAATAATCAAGAAATATTTCCATTTTATTACTTTAATTTTACATAAGACTGACATATACTGTATATACTGAAATACTTCTTAAAATTTGTTAAATTATGACGTTTGACGAATGGTAATAAGAGGAGTAACATAATTCTGTCGAAAAAAACAATTGTCAGTTTATTCTGAAGGAAGACGAAGGAGTTTTTACTATCATGTCAAGATATAGCAAAGAAGAAATTGTACAAAGTGTCCCGCAAAAGGGATTTTTTGGACATCCCAAGGGTTTATTTACCCTGTTCTTCACTGAATTTTGGGAACGCTTTTCCTATTATGGAATGCGAGCGCTATTACTCTATTATATGTATACAGAGGTGGCCAGTGGTGGTCTTGGTATTGATGATGGAACAGCTAAATCAATAATGGCAATATACGGCTCCTTAGTGTATATGTCTGGGATAATAGGTGGATGGATTGCGGACCGCTTGCTTGGTACGCAGCAAACCGTGTTCTATGGTGGTGTGTTAATCATGGCCGGTCACCTTGTATTAGCGCTTCCGGCTGGAACTACTGCATTATTTATTTCTATGTTTCTAATTGTTGTCGGTACAGGATTATTAAAACCAAACGTATCTAGTGTTGTTGGTGATTTATACAGCCCTTCAGATGTGCGTCGTGACTCTGGATTCAGTATATTCTATATGGGAATTAATATGGGAGCGTTAATAGCACCTTTAATTGTTGGAACATTAGGTCAAGAATATAATTATCATTTAGGATTTGGTGTAGCAGCTGTTGGTATGCTTCTTGGGCTAGCTGTATTTTTAGCCACGAAAAGAAAGTATCTTGGGCTAGCCGGTACGTATGTTCCAAATCCATTAGAAAGAGACGAGAAGAAAAAAGTTTTTACACGTATTGGCTTAGGTGCAGTAGCTATTATCATCGTTGGTGCCATTACAATTCCTGCAGGTATACTAACGATTAATCGATTTACGTACTTGGTCAGCTTTCTAGGTATTATCATTCCTACATTATACTTTATTGTGATGTATCGGAGTCCGAAAACAGATGCGGATGAGAAATCACGTTTATTAGCTTATATTCCATTATTTATTGCGGCAATTATGTTCTGGGCTATCCAAGAGCAAGGTTCCATTATTTTAGCAGAATACGCAGATAAACGAACAGATCTTAGCTTTTTAGGAATCGAACTTCAGTCCTCCTGGTTCCAATCCTTAAATCCATTATTTATTGTCGTACTCGCTCCTTTTTTTGCTGGATTGTGGGTAAAGATGGGTGAACGACAACCATCTACTTCGAAAAAATTCTCTTTAGGCTTACTTTTCGCCGGTCTATCATTCTTAGTAATGATCATACCTGCGTCAATGAATGGAACAGAAAGTCTAGTTAGTCCGGTTTGGTTAGTGCTAAGCTTTTTACTTGTTGTTATAGGAGAACTTTGCTTATCTCCAGTTGGTTTATCAGCTACAACCAAATTAGCACCTGAAGCATTTTCAGCCCAAACTATGAGCCTTTGGTTCTTATCCAATGCATCAGCACAGGCAATTAATGCGCAAATTGTAAAACTATATACACCGGAAACGGAAATCATTTATTTTGGTGTTATTGGTGGAATTGCGATTCTATTAGGTGCTATGTTGTTTATGCTTTCATCGAAAATTCAGCACTTTATGAAAGGTGTTCGTTAGAATGAGCACTTTAACGAAAATTCGGCAAAGTCAACGATTTGCCGAATTTTTTTATAAGTTAAGAAAGTATAAAATCAGTGCAATGACTGCGTTAAGACCAAGTAGTTATTTGAAATGTTTGATGTATATTGGTAATGCTCCGACTAATTACTTCGCTTTCCACGGGCACGGCCTCAACTAACTTTGCAAAGAAGAACACGTTGCAAAGTGGATTTTCGGCTCGCGCAATTCCCGCAGGAGTCTACGTAATTAGTCTCCGCTATGAGAAGGTGCAACAATTCTTGTCATAAGTAATAGGTTGACTTTTTTTACAAAAAATCGCTATCCGTGAGTATAAAAGCAGCTGTGTTACTTCATGCTAGCGTTGTAGAGCCTGATAATAGCGAAGGCCGGCCACTTCAACTCCTGTGGGAAATGTTTGACCTGAAGATCCACTTTTTTGAGCGGGTTTTGCTAAAAAAGTTAGCTGAAGGACAAACCCCACGGAAAGGGAAGTGGGCAGCCGGAGTGGTGGTCAAGCAGTAGCTATTATTCCATAATAGCTACTAGAGGAAGCGTAAATCTGAGCATTTAGTGATAAGGACTGCGAATTTTGCTCAGTTTTTTTTAGTCTAGGAAATGATGAAATTTGAGCCTATATAATTATGGGGCGTATTGAGCCACGTTCAACTCCAGTATTACGTTGCTATTCGGGCGCTTGCGCTTTGGTTCTTTACAGTGAAGAAGTTCTTACGATATATTGTTGTTAAGCAAAATCTCCATTATGAAGTGAGGTGAGTCTGTGAAGTACGGACATAAATATAAGGTTGCTCATCGTGAAGCGCTCATTGGTGTTGGTCTGGTAATCTTTAATTTCTTATGGTGGTTTGCATTTGCCTACGGTTTAGGAGGTAAGGACCCTCAAGAGTATACATATATTGTCGGATTACCTGCGTGGTTTTTCTACAGCTGTGTAGTGGGATTTATCGTAATGGCCATATTGGTGGCAATTGTAGTGAAAAAGTTTTTTGTTGCTATTCCATTTGATGAGGAGAAGGAAATAGAATGAATTGGGAATCGCTAATACCGTTAATAGCAATATTATGTATTATATTTGGAGCAGGAATCTGGGCCGGTGGCTATTTAAAGAATTCTACCAACTTTGTTCAGGATTATTTTTTAGGCGGTAGGAGCCTCGGTGGTTTTGTGCTAGCTATGACAATGACAGCAACCTATGGAAGTGCTAGTAGTTTTATAGGGGGACCAGGGACAGCTTATAATGAAGGGCTAGGCTGGGTTTTATTAGCCATGTCTCAGGTTGCTACTGGCTATTTTGTTCTAATGATCCTAGGGAAGAAATTTGCTATCGTAACTAGGGAATATAATGCACTAACGATGGTGGATTTTTTGAAAGAAAGATATCAATCAAAATGGGTTGTTATCTTTTCTTCAGTCAGTATTATTATCTTTTTATTTTCAGCAATGGCTGCTCAATGGATTGGTGGAGCAAGATTAATTGAATCGTTGATTGGAATCAATTACACAACTGCACTATTTATATTTGCTGTTTCTGTTTTAATCTATGTTACTGTAGGAGGATTTCGTGCAGTTGCTTTAACGGATGCTATCCAAGGAAGCATCATGTTCGTTGGCACATTAATTCTTCTTATTGCTGTGATCATAGCTGGTGGTGGTATACCTAAGATTATTGCTGATTTAACTGCAGAGAACCCGAATCTAATTACCCCTTATGGATCTGAAGGACAGCTGACGCCAACTTATGTATCATCCTTCTGGATATTAGTTGGAGTCGGTGTGGTTGCATTACCACAAATTGCAGTACGGGCAATGTCATATAAAAGTTCACAAGCAATGCATCGAGCTATCATTATTGGAACGGTTGTTGTAGGTTTTATTATGTTAAATATGCATTTAATTGGTGTTTTCGCGCGACCTATTCTCCCAGGTATCGAAGTTGGTGATAAGGTCATGCCGTTAATTGCTTTGGAAGTCATGCCGAATTGGTTGACAGGGATAGTACTTGCTGCACCGATGGCAGCTATTATGTCTACGGTGGATTCGTTATTATTACTAGTCAGCTCGACCATTGTAAAGGATGTTTATTTAAACTATGTAAAACCTGACGCCTCCCATCAAACTATTAAACGCTTAAGTATTGGAATAACAGCATTGTTAGGCATCATTGTATTTATGATGGCACTCAACCCGCCTGATCTTATCATTTGGCTAAACCTTTTTGCATTTGGTGGTTTGGAAGCTGCTTTTATTTGGCCGATTGTACTAGGTCTATATTGGAAGAAAGGAAATAAATATGGGGCGATTTCCTCCATGATAGCAGGAGTAGGCTTATATATTTTATCAGACAGTTTTTTTCCTAAGCCGTTTGGACTCCATTCTGTCGTCCTTCCAGTTGTTGTCTCGCTAATAGTCTATGTAACGATAAGCTTACAAACGCAATCAAAAACAAACGTCACATGATGCCCTGCTCTTTTCATTGCTAAAGCCTGAATCGGAAAGGTAATTATAGAGGTATAAGATAAAGGAGCGAATCGACGAGTAACGAAGCGCTCCTTTTTTGTAGTCTAAGAAATGATAAAATTTGAGCCTGTGTATAAATATGGACGTGTTGAGCTACGTCTAGCTCCTAGGCCCAGAAACTAGGTGTCTTCACGAATCTCCCTCATCTAAGTCATTATTGGCTCGTAAGCTCACCGTGATTCGTTTAACTCCGTTGGACTCGCTCCAGTTACTACATTTCTAATTGGCGCTTGCGTTTTTGTTCTAAGTTAAGAAAGTATAAAATCAGTGCAATGACTGCGTTAAGCCAAGTAGTTATTTTGAAATGTTTGATGTATATTGGCAATGCTCCGACTAATTACTTCGCTTTCCGCGGGCACGGCC